>DATLRJ010000021.1:0-36390 GCA_035534715.1 Acidimicrobiales bacterium
CCCACGCCCAGTAGCCGACCGTGTAGCGCCCGGCGAAGAAGTCAGGTCCGACCACCGACGCGAAGCCGGGGAGCTGGTCGGCGCTCGTCCATACGAGGTTGACACGCCGGTCCGCGACGGGTGTCGCGCCCGAGGCGCCACCAAAGGGATGGTCCTGACGGCTCGGCGTGCTCCCGAGGACCGCCGGCACCACCTCGACTCCGGCCGCGTCCATGGCGTCCAGCGCGAGCCGTGCCGCCTCGCCGACCCCTGACTCTGCACGCAGGTATCCTGCGAGCACAACACCTCGACGCAGCTTTCCGGGGGGGGCCGCGTGGACGCCCGTGGGAGCCGTCCACCACGGCGAGCGGAGGAGCGCGGCGCGAAGCGCCGGAGGAACCTCGGCCTCGTCGAGCCCGTGGGTCGCGGCCCAGTCGCGGAAGCGCACGCGGTCCACCGTCTCCGCGCGCGGGAAGTGCCACATGAGGTCACGCCTCTCGGCGCGCAGTGCGGCGAGGTAGCGAGGAACGCTCGGCACCTCTGGGTCGGACGGGTCCGGACTGACGAGCCAGTCGTGGAACCGCGCCACGCTCTCGTCGTCGAACGGGTCGGGCACGGGCTCGACCTGCGACGCGGAGAGCGACCCGCGGATCGCCCGCCGCGCGAGCACGCGCATCCGGTCGTCGAGCGGCGTGCCATCCGCCAGTCGTTCCCCTACCCCTGCCCTTGCCCGGTCCCCCAGCTCCTCGACGTGCGCGACCGCCAGAGCGCCGCGCTCGTCGCCGGAGAGCGCTCGGGCGCGCTCGAGGCAGAGCCGAGCGAGAGCGGGCTCGGCGCTGAGCAGCACGCGCGGCCTCGCCAGACGAGCGCTCAGGAGGTGTGGCGCGGACGGATCGAACCCCTCGAGGTCGACGAGGCGCAGCACCGATCCGTGTGCCCGGTAGCCCTGCCCGGCGGACCAGGTGACTGAACGCTCGTGAGCGTTCCACGCGCTGACGCCGATACCGGGATCCTGCTCGACCGACGCGCCGAACAGGTGTGGGACGAGATCGAGGGCCGGCAGCGAGATGGCCGGCGACGCCCCGCCGGACACGGCTGCGACACGCAGCGCTCCCGACCAAAAGTCGACGACCTGACGGCCGCGCGGCCCGATGGCGACGATCCCCGGGTCGAACCCCCCCCTCTCGAGGACGTCCACGGTCGACGGCTCGCGGCCGTCGTCGGGCAGGACGCGCGCGGTGCGAGGCACGAGCACGACGCCGCGGTCGAAGGCGAGGGCTGCGAGGTCGTCGAGTGGAGCGAGGAGCGCGACGCTCGGCGACAACGCAACGACCGGCCGGCCGGCCGCGAGCAGGTGAGCGACGAGCGCCGGCACGAGGCACGCAGCGAGGTCGTCGCCCGCGCTGCACAACGCGAGCTCACGGTACACGCGTGGTGCGAGCCCGAGATCCGCCGGGCACAGCCGGTCGAAGGAGCCGTCCGTGCGCCCGTGCACGGACGGTGGTCGGACGCGCGACGGCACGGCCGCGCCGTCGAGGGGACCGTCGACCACAAGGGCGATGAGCCGCTCGCCCGGGTGGTGGGCAGAGACTGCACGAGCGAGAAGCCTCACCTCGGCGAGCCGGTTCGACGCGGCGCTCGTACAGACGAGGGGAAAAGTCACGTCGGGTGCCGGATCGCCGGCGTCTCCACGACCGGCCAGAGCGTCGCTGCCACAGGGCCTGGCGCGTCGCGTCGCGACAGGTCGCGGCCGCGTCCGAGCATCGCGGCGAGCCTAGTTGGCGCCGGCGCCGGGCCGGCGCGAGCGCTCGCTCCGGCAGCCACGGCGAGCACGCGCGCTGCGAACTCCAGCGGTCAGCCTGCCGCGAGGTCCTCCGGCAGGCACTGCTCGCTCACGAGGCGGGCGAAGCGGTCCGGCATCCCGGCGACGTACGCCCGGCACAGCGGGAGACCTTCGACGTAACACGATATATACGACCGCCACGTCGGGTCGAGGAGGAAGTCGACGGCCTTTCGCGCACGTGCTCGCGGGAGGAGCGCGAGCCGGGCGACCTCGTCGACGACCGTGTCGGGGTCCGCACCGTCCTCGTGGAGCCGGAACGCCGCGAGCGCGCGCACCGACGAGAGCGCCTCGGCGGCAACCGAGACCACGGCGACGGTGTCCGCGTCGTAAGGGATCCCGAGTGGCGAGAAGTGCGCGGCGACAGCACGTTCCGGGTGCTCGCCCATGACGACCTCGAGACCGAGGTCCGCGAGGCCCTCCGCCACGAGGCACTGCGGCGTGCCGACTAGGAAGATCGACTCCTCCCACCAGTGACGAGATTGCACGAGCCCGACTTCCTTGCGGCTGTGCTCCGTGTGATGGCCCGGGTAGGCCTCGTGCGCGACAAGGTGCGCCAGAGCGGTCGAGAGCACGGGAAGGTCGACGTTGATCGCGACGCGCGACACGAGACGGCCGAGATAGTAGTTGAACCCGCTCCAGGGCTTGTCGCGCTCGATGACCCACTCGACGCGCTCGCCCTCGGGAAGGCCGAACAGCCGGTCGGTGCGCTCGCGAAGGTCCTCCGCGAGCGACTCGATCGCGCGCAGGAGCCGATCGGGAGGAACGGCCTGCGCCTCCCGCCACGCGACGTACCGCTCTGAGAGCGAGCCGCTACCGGGGACGACGCCGTCGAGGGCGCGATGTGCCGCGACGATCTCGTCCTCGACGGGGCGTCGCGGCCGAACGCCGTAACACGCCTCCACCTCGTCGGCATACTGCACCCGTTCGCCAGCGAGGATCCGTGCCGAGGTGAGCACGCCGAGGACCTGGGCGCGCAGCCAGCGGCGACGGGACGACCCGTCCGCCGTGCTCACCCCCCGGTCGGCCTCGGCGTCGGCTGGCCGCGTGGTGGGGTCGCCGAGCGGCTCGCCCGCGTCTATGGCTGCGAGGAGCGAACGCGCCTCGTCCACCAGCGCGGGTGGCGCGAGCGCGGGGAGCTCCGCGATACGGCGGGCGAGCGGCCCCGGTCCGTAGTAGGCGTCGACGAAGCCGTCGACGTGCCGCCCCATCGCGAGTCCGAGCGACAGGTACCGCTCCACCGTCCCCGCGCCCGCGTGGGTGCCCGGCAGCACCGGCTAGCCGAGGTGTGCGCGCAGGAAGTCGAGAGTGCGCTGCCACGCCAGCCGAGATGCAGCCTCGTCGTAGACCTCCGGTCGCGTGTCGTTGAAGAAGGCGTGCTCGGTGCCCGGGTAGTGGTGGATCGTGACGTCGTCGTTGCCCCCCTCTCGTAGCGACGACTCGAGCTCCGCGACGTACTCGGGAGTCGCGAACCCGTCGTTCCCGGCGAAGTGCCCGAGAACAGCAGCATTGAGCGCCGACCAGTCGGGCTGCGCCTCGGGCCAGGGGATGAGCCCGTAAAAGGGGACGACCGCGCGTACCGCGTCGGGGCGCTGGGTGGCGAGCACGAGCGCGAGACCTCCGCCCATGCAGAAGCCCACCGCGCCCACCGCGTCTCGCCCGGACCGCTCGAGGAGCACGTCGACAGCGCCGGAGAAATCCTTGCCGGCCTTCGCGAGCTCCATCGCCATCATGAGCTTGCCGGCCTCGTCCGGCTCGGTCGCCGCCTTCCCGTGGTAGAAGTCCGGCGCGAGTGCGAGGAACCCCTCGGCGGCGAACCGGTCGCAGACCTCCTCGATGTGGGGAACGAGGCCCCAGTACTCCTGGATGACTACGACACCCGGCCCGCTCCCGCTCGCAGGAGCCGCGAGGTAGCCGTGGCCGGTCGTACCATTGCTCGGAAACTCGATCGTCTCTCCCATGGCGGGAAACCTACCGCGCCACGCGCCGGACCGGCAGTGGAGTGCTGTGCGCACTGCCCAGAAGATCCCCCGAGATTGGTGCAGATCGCACGTGGCCCCCGATGCGCCGAACGTCGACACTAGGACCACTGAATGCCAGAAGGGAGCCTCACACCATGTCGATGACCATTGCACCTCCCGCCCAGGAGGAGAAGAGCCCCTTCCGCCTGAGCCTCGAGGAAGCGGTCGCCGGGAAGCACAGCCAGGTGAGCCCCTTTTCCCTCGCGTGGGCCGAGGGACGCCTCACCAAGGACAACTTCGCGTTCTGGGTCGCGCAGCACCTCCACTACGTCGGCCACTTCTCCGAGTGGCTCGGCGCAATGTTCGCGGACTGCCCGCACAAGGACGCGCGCGACTTCCTCCTGCAGAACATGTGGGAGGAAGAGATGGGCACGCCCCACACCGAGCTGCTCATCCGCTTCGGCGAGGCGTGCGGCTGGAGCCGCGAGCGCATCTTGTCCACTCCGGCGCTTCCGACGACGAACGGCCTCCGCTACTGGTGCGAGACACTCGCGAAGAGCCACGACGTAGTCGGCGCGTCGGCCGCGCTCATCGTCGGCCTCGAGTCCCAGACGCCGGGCATCTACATCCGCCAGCTCCCTCCGCTACGCGAGATCTACCAGTTCACCGAGGACGAGACGATCTTCTTCGACGTCCACATCTCCTCGGACGTGATCCACGGCGAGCGCGGCTACCAGATCGTCGAGAAGTACGCGACGACGGAGGAGGAGCAGCAGCGCTGCCTCGGCCTCGTCCGCCAGGCGACCGAGATGCGCTGGATGTACATGGACGGCCTCTACCGGGAGGTCGTGCGCCGGCACGGCGACGTCTGAGCGGGGCGGCAGGTGGACCGGACGGACGTCGCGCCGTGAGCGCCATAGGGGGACTCGAGCGCGAGCGGCTCGAGCGCGAGATCCTCGACCCTGAGGAGATCGCCGCGGGCGTCCGGCTCGTCCTCGAGGACGACCCGACCCTCACCGTCGACGAGGGCTTGCGCCGGATCGCCGGTGAGGACGGCGTCGTCTATCGGTGGCGGTGCGTCGTGTGCGGTTACATCCACGAGGCCGCCGAGCCGCCGCGGTGGTGCCCGCTGTGCGGCGCCGACCGCGACCAGTTCGTGACCGACGCCGCGTGAGCGCGACGAGACGAGACGACGGGAGGCGCAGATGACGTCCGAGGCCACCATCGCGAGCGCGAGCGGCGTTCGCTTCGCCTCGATCAATCCTGCCGACCCGCGTGACGTCGTCGGGAGCTTCGCGACCGCGACGGCCGCGGACGTCACGACCGCGATCGGCGAAGCCGAGGCCGCGCATGCCGAGTGGTCCCAGACGCCACCGAGCAGGCGGGCGCCACTCGTCGCTGCAGTCGCCCACGCGATCGCGAGAGAGACCGCCGAGCTCGTCGAGCTCATCACGCGTGAGGAGGGCAAGACCCTCGCCGAGAGCCGCGTCGAGGTACAGAAGTCCGTCGAGCAGTTCAACTTCGCCTCTCAGCTCGCGTACCAGCTCGAAGGCACGACCTTCCCCGACGAGGAGGCGTCGACGTTCACATATACCGTGCGCGTGCCGCTCGGCGTCGTCGTCGCCATCACGCCGTGGAACTTCCCGCTGTCGCTCCCTGCACGCAAGATCGCACCGGCGATAGCGGCGGGCAACGCCGTCGTGTTCAAGCCGTCGCCCGCGACCGCCGGGGTGGGTGCGGCGCTCGTGCGGATCTGCGAGGAAGCAGGCCTGCCGCGCGGTCTCGTGCGGCTCGTCCAGGGCGACGACCCCGACGCGATGTCCGCGCTCGTATCCGACTCGCGGGTGCGCGCGGTGACCTTCACGGGATCGGACCGCGTCGGCGAGCTGCTGCACCGCACCGTGCGCGCGGGGACGCGCCTGCAGTTCGAGCTCGGCGGCCACAACATAGTCGTGGTCTGCGCCGATGCGGACCTCGACTCCGCCGCGGATCTGGTCGTGCGCGGCGCGACAGGACTCGCGGGCCAAGCATGCACGGCGACCGATCGAGTTCTCGTCGAGCGCCCGGTCTACGGCGCCTTCCGCGACCTCGTCGCCGCCGCGATGACGACCATCAGGGTCGGCCCGGGCGCAGTCGCAGGCGTCTCGTGCGGGCCGGTCGCCACCGCAGCGCAGCACGAGCGTCTCGAGCGGCTGCGGGCGAGCGCTCTCGGCGCCGGCGCCGAGATCGTCGGTGAGGCACTCCTCTCCGACGGTCTCGAGCGTTCGAGCGGCTATTTCGTGACTCCGACGGCGTTCGCGGCCGTCGACGAGCAGCACCCTCTCGCCGCTGGCGAGGTCTTCGGCCCGTACTTCTCGATCGCCCCTATCGGCGGCGTCGACGAGGGCCTCGCGGCCGTCAACGACGACGAGCACGGGCTCGTGACCGCCATCCACACGTCGAGCCTCGCGACCGCAGGTCGCTTCAGCCGCGACGCGAGATGCGGGATCGTGAAGGTCAACCGACGCACGACGGGCAACGGAGTCGCTCCCCCGTTCGGCGGATGGAAGCGCTCGAGCTCCGGCGCGTTCCCCGAGGGGGGCCGCCAGGCGCTCGACTTCTTCACCGACACCAAGACCGTGTACACCGGTCTGTGACCGCGCGCCGAGACGGCCGATGAGCCTCCGCGCGCGATCGTGGCCATGTGCCACTCCCATCGGGAAGCCTGCCCGCGCTGGTCCACGACGCGGGTACACCGCGTCGAGAACTCCGAATCCCCCCGCCCGATCCGTGCCGGTGGGAGATGCCCCCGGCCGTCACTCACTCTGGAGCGCCTCGTGTACACCGTCGCAAAGCTCACTTTGCAGGACGCCCTGCCGATCATCGCCGCCGCGGAGAACGAGGCGGAACGCCAGGACGTCAAGCAGACGATCTGCGTCGTCGACGACGGCGGCCACGTGATCGCGCTCCATCGCATGACCGGCGCCCGCCTCACGGGGGTAGAGATCGCGATGGCGAAAGCGTTCACCGCGGCCGGCCACGAGCGGGCGACGCACCTGTTCAACGAGCCACCGAACGGTCCCGCGCTGCCGGGGAACGAGGCCTTCGGAATCAGCCACATGTTGCCCGGGAAGTTCGCGATATTCGTCGGAGGCTTCCCGATAGTGCACGAGGGACGGGTGATCGGTGCCGTCGGGGTGAGCGGGGGCAACGGCGCGCAGGACAAGGCCGTGGGATCCGCCGCGCTCGCGGCGTTCGAGGAGCTCGCCCGACGCCAGCTCGGATCGGTCTGAGCGCGGGCGCGCGGGTCCACGTCGATAGGTGACTGGTACGCTCGCCCGTCAGCGCGGGCACGACGGCGTCCCCGCGCTGGACGCAACTCCGGCGACGAGCGGCGACTCACTGCGAGACGAGGGAGCCGTAGTGCCCTCCCAATCGACCTCACCCACGGACCCTCGGGCGGCGCGCGGCTCGGACGCAGACGCAGACGAGCTGACGCTCGCGTCCCTCCTCCGGGAGCCCGTGATGCGCCCCCACCGGCTGACCGGCGCCGCAGGGGTGCTCGGCACGCGCATCTCGTGGTGCCTGCCGTGGTCCGAGGTCGCTGACGGGACTGCTGCGACCACGGACGTCGCTGTGTTCGCCCGGGCGACCGAGCTCGCTGCGCCGCCAGGGGATCCGTCGCTCCGCGCACCGTTGCTCCGAGGCGCTGCCGCGCTCGTTGTCGTCGACGACCGGCCCGGTCGCGGCACCGACGACTTTCTCGAGAGGACGCTCGCGAACCTGCCCGTCCCCGTGGTCATCCTCGAGCGCCGCGTCACCTACCACGAGGTGAGCAGGCTCGTGGCCGAGAAGGTCCTCGCCAACAGCGCCCACGTCCTCGCCTACGGGGTAAGCGTGCACCGCGCACTTGGCGAGGTCCTCTACCGCGGGACGGGGCTCACGACGATGGCGCGAGAGATCTCGCGGCTCGCCCGCAGCCCGACCTTCCTCCTCGACGCGCAGTACGGCGTGCTCGTCTACGAGTCGCTCGGGCCCGCCGCAGTCCCCGACCCGTCAGAGCTCGTCCGCCTGCTCGCGGCGCAGCTCCGCGACGCCGGGAACGCGACGGGCGCGGCGCGGGACGGCCAGCGTGCGGTGCTCGTCCACGTGGGTCTCGAGGACCGCTCGGTCACGGTCGTGACCGCGCCGATCGTCCTCGGCGAGAGCAACTACGGATGGGTCGTCATCGTCGAGCTCGAGGATCCCCCGAGCCCGCACGACGTCGCCCAGCACCGGGTCATCGCCGAGCAAGGCGCCATGATCTCCGGGTCGGAGATGCTGCGCATCCGTAGCGTCGAGGCCGCCGAGGAGCGCGCCCGAGGCGACTTCGTCCACGCCCTCCTCCACGCCCGCTTCGCGAACGCTCATGAGCTCATGGCGCGCGCCGCGCACCACGACTTCGACGTGCGCGGTCACTACGCGGTCGTCGTCGTCGAGGGCGCGCTCGACGCGGACAAGCCCCTGCTCCTCGAGCGCCAGCGGGCCCTCGTCCGCGGCATCGACCACCTTCCCGCCCAGAAGGGGCTGCGTACGCTCACGACGACGGTGGGAGATCTTCTCGTGGTCGTGCGCGAGGTGCTCCCCGTGTCGCGCGACTCCACCGACGGCCCCTGGCGCCAGAGCCTGCAACGCGTCAGCGGTCAGACGGCCGACTTCGCCCGCCTCCTCGACGAGGAGCTGCGCTCGAAGCTCGACCGGCGGACCGTCGTGACCTTCGGCCGACCCGGTGTCGGCGCATCGGGCGTGCACACGAGCTACCGCGAGGCGCGCATCGCTCTCGGGATCTCCGGCCGCCTCCAGCTCGACCGGCCGTGCGGCTACGCCGAGCTTCGCGTGTTCGCCGCGCTCTCGGAGGTCGCGAGCACCCCGGACGGCCTCGAGTTCGCGCGCGAGATCCTCGACCCGATCCGGCGCGGAGGCTTCGGCGGGGACCTAGAGGAGGTGACGCTCACCTACGTCACGCACGGCGGCAACCTCAATGCGGCGGCGCGCGTGCTCCAGCTGCACCGCAACACCATGCTCTACAAGGTCGACCGGGCGTCGCGCCTTCTCGGCATGGACCTGCGCGACCCGGAGAACCGCTTCGCGTTCTGGCTCGCGCACCGGATCAGCACCCTCGCGGAGGTCTCGAGCGACGTCGACCGGGACCTGGGGCCGACCCCCTGACCGCCGGTCGCGACGACACGAGGAGATGGTTGTGGACATTGCACAATTCATGACGCGCACGCACGCGATCGTCGCGCCCGAGTCGCCCGACGGGCTCGCGCCCACGCGAGACGACGACCTCTGTGCCTTCGCACTCGTGAGCGCGTCCTTCGTTCCCGCATTCGTCGCCGCGCTCGACGCGGCCGAGCACCACGACGACGGCGCAGGCTCGCAGGTGGCCGCGCTCGCCGACCTTCTCGAGGCCGGCTTCGCGGACGGCACCGACGACCTCGTGGACGCCCTTGCCATGCGCGTGGTCGAAAGGCACCTGTGCCGCGACTCGGCGCGCGCGGCGATTGCATATCCCCAGCTCGGCCCGGCAACGCGCGCGATCGTCGCGAAGCTGCGCGCCTTGGTCGACTCCGCCGACAAGAACGCCGCAACTGCGTCGCTCGCCCATACCGACGGAGCGGGCTAGGTCGTGCCGCGGCAGTCGCGTGCGGCCGCCCCGTACCCTCGCGGCGCCGTGCGGGGACACGTTCGAGATCGCGGCCCGCGGCACGCGGCGACGGACGTCTCCTCGCGAGCACCGAGGGGCTGACGTGCCCAACTGGGAGGGAAATACAGCGGAAACACGCGCCGGCGACCGTCCCGACAGGGCGCCCACTGCTTTGCTCCGGAGTTGTGCATGTTGTACATGGACGCGCCGACGCCGCACAAGCACGCTGGGGGAAACTCAGCGAAACGGTGGCTCGCAGCCGTCCGTTGTGACAGGAATGAGGGGCCGGACATGTCTGATCACCCATCCACTCGACGTACACGCCGGGGCCGCGCGTTGCGGTACGGAGCAGCGCCGACCATCGCCGCAGGTCTCGCCGCGTTGCTCGGGGGAACCGCCCTCGCCGGCGGGTCCTCCGCGAGCGTGCCGCGCGCGGCCTCGAGCGGCACGCTGAACATCGTCTCGTTCGTACCGTTCAGCGGCCCGGACGCGTCGTTCGGGGACCTCGCGCTCTCGGGCTGCTATCCGGCCGTCTATCTCATCAACAAGCACGGCGGTGTGATGGGCCACAAGCTCGCGTGCACGAGCTCGGACTCCCGCGGTGACCCCGTCGACGCCGTGCCAGCCGCGAACGCCCTCGTCGCCCACGCGAGCAACGTCGCCGCGATCTTCGGCCCAAGCTCCGACGAGGCACTCGCCACCGAGTCGCTGTTCGAGAAGGCCAAGCTCCCGACGTTCCTCATGGCGGGACTCGGCCAGTACGACTACCAGAAGAGCCCGTACTACTGGCGCCTCACGCCTGCCGACGCGACCGAGGGCTACGCGATGGCGGCATGGGCGAAGCAGAAGGGCTACAAGCGCGCCGCGGCCGTCTTTGCAACGGGGACGACCTCGCAGGGTGACGGACCTGCGTCGATCAAGGGCTTCGAGAAGCTCGGCGGCAAGATCGTCGCCAACGTCTCGCTGACGCCAGGGCAGCCTTCGTACAACACCGAGGTCTCCCAGGTCGTGAACTCACACCCGCAGGTCATATTCTTCACCGCTCCCGCGGACACCTCGGCGACCTTCTTCGCCGAGATGCGCCAGCTCGGGACGATCCTGCCCACGATGGTGACCGAGGTCGCCGAGGAGCCGGCGTGGATCAACGCCGTGTCGGGCGCGATCGGAGCGAGCGCCCTGTCGAAGAACTTCGTCGCGATGGAGGCCCAGACACCCCCGACGACCACGCCGGGGTGGAAGACGTTCCGCTCGGCCCTGCTCGGCTCGCCGCAGAAGGTCCCGACCGTCAGCCAGTACCTCGACGACCCGTTCACCCTCAGCTACTACGACGGCGCGAACCTCGTGGCGCTCGCGATGCTCGCGACGCACTCGACGAAGCCCACCGTGTACGACAGCGCGATCCTCGGGCTGGCGACGCCGGGCCCGGGCAAGACCGTCGTCCACGACTTCGCGTCCGGCGCGGCGGCACTCGCGAAGGGCAAGAAGATCGTCTACTTCGGTGCGGACGGCAACCTGTACATCAACAGGTACCACAACGTCGCCGGCGCGTTCGTCGGGGTGAGCGTCGAGACGAACCCACGCCAGATCGCCCAGGTGCCTACCGTTCTCATGTCGAAGGCACAGTCGTAGGACTCATCGGGCGACGCGGACGAGTAGGGCAGCGGTAGGCAGATGACGGCGGCGGGAGGCAGGAATCGATGAACCAGGTGCTCAGCTCACTCGGTTTCGGGATCGTGACGGCATCGATCCTGCTCCCCGCCGCCGTTGGCTTCACGTTGCAGTTCAGCGCGACGAACGTGTTGAACATCGGGTTCGGCTCGCAGATGACGCTCGCCGCGTTCATGGGCTACGTGTGCACGAGCCACGGGCTCAACCTGTGGCTCGCACTGGTGCTCGCCGGAGTCTTCGGTGCGCTCACCTCCGTGGTACTCAATCGGGCGCTCCTCACGCCGTTCCTCCGTCGCGGCACGACGTTCTTCGGCATGATCGTCATCACCATCGCGCTCTCGCTCGTCCTCGAGTACTCGATCGAGGCGATCTGGGGGCCGCAGTCAGTCTTCTACCCGCTGCCGCCCGGGGGGGTCGTGCACATCGCGGGGATGACCTTCACGCCTGACCAGCTCGTGATCATCGGCATCGGCATCGTGATCGCGCTCGCGACTCACGCGCTGCTGAGGTACACGCGAACGGGCAAGGCGATGCGGGCGGTCGCATCGAACGCTTCCCTTGCGAGCGCGTCCGGCGTGCCCGCCCAGCGCATCGTCGACCTCGCATGGCTCCTTTCGGGGTTCATGGGCGGGGCCGCAGGCGTCATGCTCGGCATCAGCATCTCGAGCGTCTCGTTCACGATGGGCGACACGATGCTGATAGAGATCATCGCCGCCGCCGTGCTCGGCGGCGTCGGCAAGGTGTACGGCGCGATGCTCGGTGCGCTCGTCATCGGCGTGCTGCTCGAGGAGAGCGCGATCGTGCTCTCGGGGGCCTACGCACCGATCAGCGCGTTCGCCGTCCTCATCCTCGTCCTGCTCGTCCGGCCGACCGGACTCTTCGCCAGCTCGGCCGCGAGCGTGAAGGGGGTGGCCGCGTGAGCTACTACGTGACCGTCATGCTGATGTACGTCCTCATCGGCGTGATCAGCGCGTGGGGCCTGAACCTCCAGTTCGGAGAGACCGGCGTCCTCAACTTCGCGTTCATCGTCTTCGTCGCCGCCGGTGCCTACACAACGGGCGTCCTAAGCCTCGGGCATCCCGGGCACGGCGGCTACCAGCAGTACTTCTGGGGAGCCGCGTGGCCCTGGCCCCTTCCATGGATCGCCTCGACGGTCGTGGGCGGCCTGCTCGGGCTCGCCGTCGGCGCGATCAGCCTCCGGCGGCTGCGCGGCGACTACCAGGCGATGGTCATGCTCGTCGTCTCGCTGATCGCGACGTACCTCGTCTCGGCGAACGTCGGCTTCCTGAACGGCCAAGTGGGCCTCGCCCTCATCCCGGCGCCGTTCCAGGGATCGCTCCACCTGAGCACCCTCGGCTACCGCTGGTTCTACCTCGGCCTCACGGCAGCGTTCACCCTGCTCGTCTACGAGGTCATGCGGAGGATCACCAACTCGCCGCTCGGTCGAAGGCTGCGTGCCGTGCGCGAGAACGAAGCGGCAGCGGTTGCACTCGGCACGAACGTGGTCGCGACACGGCTGCTCACGATGTTCGTCGGCGGGGCCGTCGCCGCGCTCGCCGGTGCGATCGAGGTCCAGTTCGTCGGGGCGTGGGCGCCGTCTGGCTGGACCTATCCCGAAACCTTCGGTCTGTTCGCCGCCGTGCTCGTCGGCGGGCGCGGCAACCTCGGCGGGGTCGCCGTCGGGGCGCTTCTCGTACAGGGGCTGTTCCTCGAGGGGACGGTCCTTCTCCCGAATATCGGCAGCCCGGATCTCATCGGCGCGGTCCAATGGATCACGATGGGCGTGATGATCATGGTGTTCATGTGGTTCCGACCCCAGGGAGTCATCCCCGAGCGCCGCAAGGTGTTCGACGGGGGTGGCGCGGCCACACGGGCACGGCGGTTCCGGCTCCCGCTCGTGCCGTCGAAGGTCGGGGGCGGTGCGCGTGGTTGAGGACCAGCTCGTGCGGCAGCGGCGGGACGTCGCCGGCGCGCGCCCCGGCGACGGAGCGCTCCTCGTGGTCGACCGGCTGTCGATCTCCTTCGGCGGCGTGCGCGCGGTCGCGGGGCTGAGCTTCGAGGTTCCTGTCGGCACGATCGTCGGGCTCATCGGCCCGAACGGCGCAGGGAAGTCGAGCGCGCTGAAGGCGATAGGTGGCGAGATCCGCCCGGAGTCGGGTCGGATCATGTTCGACGGCGCCGACACCGCGGGCCGCCCCGCCTACCTGACCGCGCGACGGGGCCTGATACGGACGTTCCAGCTCGGCGGCGAGTTCGCGCGGCTGACCGTGATGGAGAACTTGCTCGTCGCCGTGCCCGGCATACGCGGCCAGACCCTGCTCGGGGCCCTCTGCGGACGCCGCTGGTGGCACTCTCAGCAGGATGCCGAGGTGCGCCGCGCACGTGAGATCCTCACGGGACTCGACCTGCGCCACAAGGAGAACGACTACGCGGGAGATCTCTCGGGCGGCCAGCGCAAGCTCGTCGAGATCGCCCGCGCCCTCATGGCTCGGCCGAAGATGCTCCTGCTCGACGAGCCGATGGCGGGCGTGAACCGCAGCCTGGCCCGGCGCATCGAGTCCACGCTCGCGGGCGTTCGCGACGAAGGTATCGCGATGCTCCTCGTCGAACACGAGCTCGGATCCGTCGAGCGGCTGTGCGACCGGGTCGTCGTCATGGCCAACGGCGAGAAGATCGCCGAGGGTGACATGTCCCAGGTGCGATCGCGCGGCGAGGTGCTCGGCGCCTACCTAGGGGGCGCGAGATGACGGCGACCGCAGACCTGCCGACGGTCACGGACGTGGGTACCCACCTCGCGCTCGACGGCGTGTGCGCCGGCTACGGAGGTCCACCCGTCATCGACGGTGTGTGCATCGCCGTCCCACAGGGCAAGGTCGTCGTGGTAGCGGGCCCGAACGGCGCTGGCAAGAGCACTCTCGTCAAGG
Organism: Acidimicrobiales bacterium; assembly: GCA_035534715.1. GTDB lineage: Bacteria > Actinomycetota > Acidimicrobiia > Acidimicrobiales > Bog-793 > JAJZBW01. The sequence continues at coordinate 14,038 of DATLRJ010000021.1, forward strand.
CGATCATGGGGCAGCTCAAGGTGAGCGCCGGGTCGGTGCGGCTCGCGGGCGAGGACATCACCAACCACGCCCCCGAGCGGATCGCGCGCCACGGCATCGGCTACGTCCCCCAGCAGCACGACGTCTTCGAAGCGCTCACGGTCCTCGAGAACCTCGAGATCGGCGGCTATCTCCTTCCGAAGCGCAAGTCGGCCGCGCGCGCCGCGGAAGTGCTGGAGATCTTCCCGAAGCTCGCCCGGATGCGCTACCGCTCGGTCGGCCAGCTTTCGGGCGGCGAGCGCAAGATGGTCGCGGTCGGGAGGGTGCTCATGCTCGAGCCGTCGGTCCTCATCCTCGACGAGCCGACCGCGGGCCTCTCGGTCCCATTGACGGAGGAGCTGTTCGAGGTCCACGTGCGTGACCTCGCGAGCCGCGGCACCGCCGTGCTGCTCGTCGAGCAGAAGGCGACCGAGGCCCTCAACATCGCGGACTGGGGCTACATCCTCGTGTCCGGCCGCGTCGAGGTCTCGCAGTCGGCCGCGGAGATCCTGTCGCGTGCGGATCTCGGCGAGGTCTTCCTCGGTGGCTCCACCTCGTTGGCGGCGGACGGCGACGACGACGAGGAATGACGCGCGCGCAGGAGCACGCACGCGTACTCGGGGACTCCCCCGCTCGGACCGCTCTCCTCCCACTCCTGCTCGGGACGTTCGTCGGGACGCTGAACAACAACATCGTCAACGTCCCCTTGCGAGCGATCATGCGCGACCTCCACGTCGGGCTGTCGCGCGGCGCGCTCGTCGTCATCTCGTTCAACCTCTCGCTCGCGATCTTCATGCCTCTCGCCGGATGGGGCGCCGACCGCTTCGGACGCCGTCGCGTCTTCGTGTGCGCGACACTCGCGCTCGCGGCGAGCTCGATCGGCTCGTCCGCAGCACCCTCGCTCGGGATCCTCGTCGCTTTCCGCGTTCTCCAGGGCGTCAGCGGCGCAGCGATCCTGCCGTGCGTCATGGGCCTCATCACCGACCTCTACGGACAGTCGGGCCGTAGCCGGGCTCTCGGCTTCTGGGCGTCGGCGAACGGCCTCGGCCAGACGATAGGTCCGCCGCTCGGCGGCGTGCTCGCGAGCTGGCTGTCGTGGCGGTGGATCTTCGCCCCGTCGGTGCCGCTTGCCGCGCTCGCCGCGGCCGGCGCCGTGCGCTTCGTGCCCGCGTCCCGTCCCCGTCCGATCCGGCTCGAATGGAGGGGCGCTGCGCTTCTCACCGTCGGCGTCGGGCTCGTGGTGTCCGCCGTGACCGCGGTAGCCGAGCTCGGCCCGGCGTCGCCCGCAGTCGGGGTGCTCGGTGCCGGCGGGGTGGCGGCGCTCGCGGCGTTCGTCCACCACGGCCGGCGGCGCGCGGAGCCCTTCGTCGACCCCCGGCTTCTGGCCGAACCCTCCTTCCTGCGGAGCAGCACCGCGGTGTGCGCGCAGATGTTCTGTCTCGGCGCGACGGTCCTCGCGGTCCCGCTCTACCTCACGCGCACGGGACACCGGACGACGGCAGAGGTCGGACTCGTCGTCTTCGCGCTCCCCGCGGCGATGACCCTCCTCGCGCCGCTCGCTGGCATCGCCTCCGAACGCCTCGGGCCGCGCCGGGTGCTCCGCTCCGGGATGACCGTGCTCGTCGTCTCCGAGGCCGTCCTCGCCGGGGTCGTCGGCGCGCACGTCGCGGTCGGCGGCCTCGTCGCCGCGCTCGTGCTCGTGGGCACGGGCATCGCGTTCGTCCAGACGCCGGCCGCGACAGGCGCGACCCGATCCGAGGCCGGACGCGTCGGGACTGGGCTCGGGGTGTTCAACCTCGTGCGGTTCGCGGGCTCCGCTCTCGGAGGCGCCTGGGCGACCATCGCGCTTACAGAGCTAGGCGCATACCCGGTGGTGTTCGTCGTGTGCAGCGCGCTCGCCGCGCTCGGCCTCGGCGGCACCTGGTCGGCTCCTCGACCTACGCCCACGGCGACCGGCACGGCACCTGCGCCGGGCGACGCGCCTACGGCGAGATCTGAGAAAGGATAGGGCGCGCTCTGCCTAGGCCCGAGAGGCGGGCGGCACCTGGAGCGACAGCATCGCGTCGAGGAACTCGGCCGCAGGCACGACGACTGAGAGGTCTGCGGCGTCGTGGACCTCGGAAGCGGGGCGCTCGTCCACGACGACGACACTCGTCGCGGCGCGCAGTGCGACGAGGTCGCCGGCGCCGTCGAGCCCGAGGGCGACGACGAGTGCAGGGGCCATCGACCGCTTGAGGACGGAGATCTCCGCCGCAGGATCGACGAGCCCGAGCGCCGCGGCCGCGCGCGTCCCTGCGACGGCAGCGCCGAGCTGATCCGCGAGGAGCGGCGCACGCCGAGCGGAGCCCCGGTCAAGACGGCCTCCCACGAGCACGAGCCGGAGCGCGCCGTCGACCCGGGGGGTCGCCGGCGCGCCCGCTGGTCCCTGCGTCCCGCCGAGCTCCGGAGGGGTCGCCCACGGTGCGCGCGGTGACGCTGACGCCGCGATCACGATCCTCTCGACGGGCACGGCGGCCGTGGCCCCAGCGGACGCCCGCACCGAGCCCGGACGAAGTGTCCCGAAGGCAGGCACCGTGCGAGCGACGACGCGGGCGGTCGCGCTCCCGGACCATGCCGGCTTCAGCCAGACGAGGTCGAGCGTGTCGGGATCGCCGGGTCGCGTGCCAACGTCGAGCCCGACGGCGTCGCCCGTCATCCCGAGCCCGAGTCGTGCAGCGACACGAGGGAGCCACTCGCGACAGGCCGACGACCAGGGGCCGAGGACGGCTCGAGGTCGGCGCGAGGCGAGGAGCTGACAGAGCGCGTCGACACGCGCCTCGACGGTCGCGTCGCCGGCCCAGTCGACCGCTGCGTGCACGATCCTCTGCGCCCCGCCAGCGGAGAGGACGGGAACGAGATCGGCGAGACGCGGCGCTATGACGACAGCGACGACCTCTGCGCCGAGCCGGACCGACACGTCGCGGGCGCACGCGAGGGCTTCGAGGCTCGCCGGTGACACCGTCGCCCCCTCGCATTCGACGACGACCCAGATCTGCTGGGCAGGTCCGCCGAGCCCCACCGGATCGGCGTCCGCCGTGCCCACAGCTCCGGCCGGGGGGCCAACCGGGACCGCCGCAGTCGGCCCGGTCGCGAGCGCGACGACGTGCTGCGCGCCTTCTATCGCGCCCGCCGCGACCTCGTGGTGCCGGGCGACCACGGTCTCCATCACCTGCTGGACATAGGTGCCCGAGCCGCGGATGCCATAGCAGCCAGGGTCGCCACCGAGGCCCGCGGCGTCGATCTCGTCGATCTCGTCGATCTCGTCGATCTCGTCGATCTCGTCGATCTTGTCGGCGACGTTCGGGCTCACCGCGACGTCGCGGCGCGGTGCAATGGACAGGGCGCTCGCCGACCACAGGGGACCGCGCTCGACCGTGACGAGGACTGGGAGCCGGGCCGACGCGAATTGCCGCCCCGACTCGAGCTCGCGCACGGCGCGCACGACGGTCCCCTCGAGCGCGATCTCGACGACCTGGGTGATCTGCGCGAGGCCACTCAGCTCGGCGAGCTGGGGACCGACCTGTGCTGTCGCGCCGTCGAGCGTGCTGCGACCGCACAGCACCGCGTCCGGGCGCTCACGCGCGACGACGGCGGCGAGAGCGCGCGCGGTCGCGAGGGAGTCGGCGCCAGCGAAGGCGAGGTCGAGCAGGTGGATCGCCCGGTCCGCGCCGAGCTCGAGTGCCTCGAGGAGGACGGCCCGCGCGCCGGGCGGGCCCATCGTGACCGCGACGAGCTCGCCTCCCGTCGCCTCTCGCATCGCGAGCGCGTGCTCGAGCGCGTCACGATCCAGCGGGTTGAGCAGGGCGGCGACCCCGTCCCGCTCGATACGGTTCAGCTGGGGAACGAAGTGCACAGAGTTGATCTCGGGCACCTGCTTGACGAGGACGAGGTAGCGCACGGCGGGATCCTCCGGGGCGTTCAGGGACGGTAGGTGGCGCTCAGCTGCACTTCCACGGGAGCGCCCCCGGGAAGCGACGCGACGCCGACCGCGACCCTCGCCGCACACGGCACGTCGCCGAGCGCGCGGGCGAGCGCGTCCGAGGCGCCGTCGGCGACCGCCGAGTGCTCGGTGAAGGACGCCCCGCACGCGACGTACACCGTGAGCTGTGCAAGGCCGGTGATGCGTTCGAGTCCCCCGACCGCATCCGCGACGGCCGACAGCGCGTTCAGCGCGGCGAGGCCGGCCGCTTCTCGCGCCGTAGCGAGGTCGAGGTCACCCCCGACGATGCCGGTGACAACGAGTGCTCCGTCCCGACGGGGCGTCATCCCCGCGCTCCACACGAGGCCGCCGCTCGCGACGGCCGGCCGGTACTCGCCCATCGGCCGCGGTGGCAGTGGGAGCCCTACGGCCGCGCGGGGTCCCGGCGAGGGTGCCTCGTGGTCAGGCACCGACGGCGATCCCGTCCTGGCGCGAGTCGGAACCGCCGAGGAGGTCGCCACGCTCGGCGCCTATCGCGACGACCTGCGCGCCGCCACCGCCCTCCATCGGCCCGACGACGGTGACCGGCAGGCCCGCGTCGCGAAGCGCGGCGAGCGTCCGCGTCCCGAGCCGCGACTCGCACGTGAGGGCGAGCGGGGTGCCGATCGCGTTCGCGTCGCTTCCGGGAGCCAGGCTGAACCGTGGGGCATCGACTGCCTCCTGGGGATCGAGTCCGTGGTCGAACAGGTGGGAGATCAACTGGACGTTCCACTGGACCTGGCCGTCGCCTCCCGGCGTGTTGCCCACCGCGAGCGGCCGGCCGTCCACGCCGGCGGCGATCCACGCGTTGAGCGTGTGCATCGGGCGTCGGCGCGGCGCGACGCAGTTCGGGTGGCCCTCGAGAAGGTAGGCGCCGCGCCCGAGCCGGTCGTTGAGCATGAGACCGGTCCCGGGCACCATGACGCGCGCGCCCCAGGTGAACGCGAGCGAGTGGATGAAGCTCACCGCGTTTCCGGCCTCGTCCACCGCGACGAACGACGTCGTGTCTCCACCACGCACGAGAGCGGGAGCACGCAGCGGTTCGCGCGACGCCGCCTCGCGCGCCGCGTCCGCGATCGCGTCGCGCTCCAGGAGCCGCCGCCACTCGTCGGTCTCGCTCGACACGCGCTCGACGCGGTCGGCGAAACACCGGACCGCAGCGCGCGCCATGAGCTCGACTGCATCCGGGCCCAGCATCGCGAGCTCACCGAGCCGGCGCTCGACGATGGCAAGCTGCTGGAGGACCATGTAGCCGGGCGAGGGTGGCGCCGTCGTGTGGATTGTCACGCCCCCGTACGCTGAGGCCACCGTGTCCACGAGAGGCGCTCGCTGTGCCGCCCACTCCTCGCCACTCCACGGGGCTCCGGCGGCGCGCAGAGCGGCGACACATCGCTCGGCGATCGCCCCGGTGTAGAAGCTCGACGGTGCATCGGCCACAGCCCGGACCGTCCGGGCGAGGTCTGCCTGCACGAGGCGTTCGCCCGCGGAGGGCACGCGGTGGGCCGGGAGAAGCACGGCCGCCGCGGCGGGGTCCGCCGCGAGCGCCTCCCGGTGAGACGCGATGTCGTGGGCGTTCTTCGCCGTAAGGACCACTCCCTGCTCAGCGGCAGCGGCAGCGGGTTCGAACAGCTCGGCGAGCGACCGAGTAGCGCCCGCTCCATGGAGCGACTCGACGCACGAGACCATCCCTGGAACCGCGACCGACAGCGGGCCGTGAACGGGCACGGCCTCGCAGCCACGCGCGCGGAAGTAGTCCGCGTCGGCGCCGTCCGGTCCGACGCCACTGCCCTGCACGGCGCGATACGTGCCGCTCGCGGCGTCGTAGAGGACCGCGAACGCGTCCCCGCCGAAGCCGCACTGTGCCGGGAGCACGACCGCGGTCATCGCGGCCATGGCGAGCGCCGCGTCGATCGCGTTCCCGCCGCCGGCGAGGACCTTCGCCCCTACCTCGGACGCGAGCGGGTGCGCGCTCGCGACCATCCCGCGCGACGAGCGTGCACTCTCGCGTGCGCCGGACGGAGCCCGCCCGGCCCGTCCTCGTGCACCGTCTTTCCCGCGCAGCCTCATCGTCTCCTCGCCGGTCGACCCGGTCCAGTCTTGGTGGCGACGATGCCCGCGCCTAGGTGAGAGGTGCACGATTCTTACGGTCGATCTTGGACGAAGTGCCGAAGTGCCGCCGTACTGACCGGCGCGACGCGCGTCCTCAGCCGGCCAGCTCGGCGAGAGCGGGGCAGTCGTCTCGGATGAGGGCGCTGGCGGCTGCTTCGGCCCCACCGGGACCGACGACCGTCGAGAGCACCGCTGCCGACACGACCGAGCTCGCGCCGGCGCGCGCGCATGCGGCCTCGGCTAGCAGGGCCGGGAGTAGGGTACCGGTGCCGGCCGCCGCCCAGATCTCGACCACCGCGAGACGGGCGCGATCCGCGAGGAGCACCCCTGTGCCACCGACGACGCTCCGCAACGGGCCACCGACGCGGACGTCGAGGAGCGCGATCCCCGCACCGCGAAGCGCGGCGTCCACCTCGCTGACGCGCCAGCCCGTGACGTCCGCCGCCGCCGGGAAACGCACCCGCGGGTCACCGTCTCCGACGACGCACCGCACCGTGACGTCCGGCCGCGTCGCGAGCGCGTCGAGGACCCGCTGCGACGCGGTGCACACGACCGTCGCGCCCGCGGGAAGGGCCGCGGCGAGCTCCTCGCCCGTCGGGTCGGCGTCAAGCGCGTCGATCGCGTCGGCCGCGGCGGCCTCGACGTCGAGGGAGGCGAGGAGTCGCGCGGCCACCCACCACAGCGGACCGCACCCGGGGTGGGCCTCGAGGAGGCGCCTCGCCGAGATCACGAGCGCTCGTGGATCGCTCGCGAGCCCGGCGAGCGCGGCCGCGGCCTCCTTCGCGAGGAGCACGTCGTCGGCCTCACCTGCCCGCGCGACGTAGCGAAGACGCTCGATCGGGTGCACCGTCGCGACGCTACCGCCGGCGGGCAGAGCGCCCGCAGTCAGCCGACGATCCCACCTCGTGTCATCGCGAGGACGTCGAGCGCGCGGTCGACCTCGTCCTCCCCGAGAAGTCCCATCTCGAGGACGACGCTTCGGAGGTCCTTGCCTTCGGCGAGCGCCTTCTTCACGACCTTCGCTGCGTTCTCGTAACCGATGTACGGATTGAGCGACGTCGCGATCGAAGGCGACGACAGCGCGTAGCTCCGGCACCTCTCGACGTCGGCGACGATCCCGGCGACGCACTTGTCGGCGAACGCCCGGCTCACCGACGCGAGGAGCCGGATCGATTCGAGCAGGTTCCTCCCGATCACCGGGAGCATGACGTTGAGCTCGAAGTTGCCTGCGGCCCCACCGAATGCGACCGCCGCGTCGTTCCCGACGACCTGGGCGACGACCTGGCAGACGGCCTCGGGGACCACCGGGTTCACCTTGCCCGGCATTATGGAGCTCCCCGGCTGGAGATCCGGAAGGTGGATCTCGCCGAGCCCGCAGCGCGGCCCGGACGACATCCAGCGCAGGTCGTTCGCGATCTTGTAGAGCGAGACCGCTACGGTGCGGAGCGCGCCGGACACCTCGACGAGCGCATCGCGCGCGCCCTGGGCCTCGAAATGGTCGCGTGCCTCCGACAGCGGGAGCCCGGTGACGGAGCGCAGCCTCTCGATGACCTCGGCGGCGAAGCCCGGCTTGGCGTTCAGCCCGGTACCGACGGCCGTCCCTCCGAGCGGGAGCTCGCCCACGCGCCCGTAGCACGCCTCGACGCGCTCGATTCCGTGCTCCACGGCCGTCGCGTAGCCCGCGAGCTCCTGGCCGAGCGTCACAGGTGTCGCGTCCATGAGGTGAGTCCTCCCGGACTTCACGACCTCAGCGTGCTCCGCCGCCTTCGCACGGAGCACTCCGGCGAGGTGTGACAGTGCCGGAACGAGCTCACCCGACAACTCCCGCATCGCCGCGAGGTGGATCGCCGACGGGAAGGTGTCGTTCGAGGACTGCGACGCGTTGACCTCGTCGTTCGGGCTGACGAGCTGCCCGAGACGAGATCCCGCGAGCCGCGCGAGCACCTCGTTGACGTTCATGTTCGTAGAGGTCCCCGAGCCGGTCTGGAACACGTCGACGGGGAAGTGGTCCGCGTGTGCGCCGGAGACGACCTCGTCGGCTGCGCTCGCGATCGCGTCGGCCACAGCCGCGTCGACCACGCCAAGCTCGCCGTTGACGAGAGCCGCCTGGCCCTTGATGAGCGCGAGAGCGGCGACGAGCGCCGCCTCGACCGGCCGGCCCGATATCGGGAAGTTCTCGACGGCCCGCTGGGTCTGCGCGCCCCACAGCGCGCCGCGCGGCACGAGGATGTCGCCCATCGAGTCGTGCTCGACGCGCCGATCCGCGTCCTCCACCGCCGTCGCGCCCTCATCGATCTCGCTCATACCCGACCTCCCGAGGCCCACGCGTGGCACGCAGCAGGCGACCACCCGGACCGGTTCTCCCAATCTAGTTGCGGCACATCGGCGCGAGCGAAACACAACCTCAATGTCGCAGTCCTTGCACAGCAACACCCCCGCCGGTAAGTTCACCCGGCATTGTGACAGCAGCCGAGCGGGCGCCCGCGCCCGCGCGTCGACCGACACCGCCCCACCGGGTCCTCCCCGACGGGTGGGTGCGTCGCAGGATCGCCGTCACCGCTGCCACCGTCGCCCTCGCAGCGGCGGCCACGGTCCCCGCACTGACGGCGAGCACCCCCGCGTCGGGGACGACCGTGCCGACCCTGCAACAGCGCGCTCGTGAGATCGCTGTGCAGATCGGTGCGGCCAACGCGAAGCTCCAGGTCCTGTCCGAGGAGTACGACCAGGCACGGCTGCGTCACGCGGCGCTCGGCCGCCAGATCGCCGCCGACAGGGCCGCGCTCGGCGACGCACGCAGCTCCGTGGCCCGCGACGCCCACAACCTGCAAGACCAGGCGGTCGCCGCATACGTCACCGCCGGATCGGCCCCAGGGCTGTCGGTGCTCATGACGGGAAGCGTGAACTCGCTCCCCCTTCAGCAGACCTACCTGCAGGCGGCCTCGGGCTCGCTCAGCACGGCGGTCACCTCGCTGCACGACTCCGAGCACCGCCTCTCGGTTCGCGAGTCCACGCTCGGGTCCGCTCAGTCCCGTGCCGCGGCGAGCGAGCGGACGCTCGCGACATCGCGGAGCACGGCTAACACGCTGCTCGACCAGCTGAGCACGACCCAGCAGCAGCTGTCCGGCCAGCTCGCCGCGGCAGTCGCCGCGCAGGAGCGGATCCAGAGCGCGCAGGCTGCGGCGCGCGCGGCGGCGCAGCAGGCCGCCGCGCCGACGGTCGCGCAGGCTGCGGCGCAGCCGCTACCGCCGTCGATCCCGGCCGCGACGTCGACCCCGCCCTCTGGCGGCCAGGGTGACGCTGCCGTGCACGCCGCCGAGACCCAGCTCGGCGTCCCGTACGTGTGGGCGGGATCGGCGCCCGGCCAGGGCTTCGACTGCTCCGGTCTCACGATGTGGGCCTGGGCGCAGGCGGGCGTCAACCTCCCGCACAGCGCGCAGGCGCAGTACGACGGCATCGAGCACGTCTCGCTCGACGCGCTCCAGCCCGGCGACCTCATCTTCTACGCGAGCGGCGGGTACATCTACCACGTGACGATGTACGTCGGCGGTGGCGAGATGGTGCAGGCCGAGGATACCGGAACGGTCATCCAGGTCACCCCCGTATGGCCCGGCGCCTATGGCGCCGGGCGTCCCTGACTCCCGGCCGCCCCGTACGTCCGGTCGGCGCACGCGCTCGGCGCCGCCGTCTCGCACTGCCGCGAGGCGCGGCGGCCGCGATGGCACCTAGGCTCGCTCGGGTGCGCGCCGCCGTCATCGCCGACAAGTCGCTCTCGTGGTCGCAGTGGCCCGACCCGGTGCCTGGGACGGGCGAGGTCCTCGTCGAGGTCCACGCCGCGGGTGTGAACCGGGCGGACCTGCTGCAACGCGCAGGGCACTACCCGCCACCATCGGGGATCCCACCGGAGATCCCCGGGCTCGAGTGCGCGGGGATCGTGGTCGACGCCGGCCCCGGCACACGCCGGTTCGTCGTCGGCGACCGCGTCATGGGCCTCCTCGGAGGCGCCGGTCAGGCCGAGCTCGCCGTGATGCACGAGCGCATCGCGATGGCCGTCCCCGCAGGGATCGCTCTCGACGTTGCCGGTGGCTTCTGCGAGGCGTTCGCGACTGCGCACGATGCCGTGTTCACCCAGTGCAGGCTCGGCGCCGGCGAGCGCTTGCTCGTGAGCGGTGCTGCCGGCGGCGTCGGGATCGCCGCAGTCCAGCTCGGCGTCGCCGCGGGCGCGACAGTCGTCGCGAGCGTGCGCGACGGCGAACGGCGAGACGCCGTCGCCGCCTTCGGCGCCACGCCGGTCGCGCCCGAGGAGATCGCGTCGCACGGCCCGTACGACGTCGTACTCGAGCTCGTCGGTGGCCCGAACATCGCGGCCGACCTCGCTGCCCTCACGACAGGCGGCCGGATCGTCGTCATCGGCACAGTCGCGGGATCCCGTGCCGAGCTCGACCTCCAGCTGCTCATGGTGCGACGGGCGACGATCCGTGCGTCGACGCTGCGCGCCCGCCCGCTCGAGGAGAAGGCGCTCGTCGCTCGGGCTCTCGAGCGCCACGTGCTCCCGCTACTCGCCGCCGGGAGAGTTGCCGTGCCCATCGAGAGCCGGTTCGCGTTCGCGGACGCGCAGGCCGCCTACGAGCGCTTCGCCGCCGGAGGAAAGCTCGGCAAGATCGTGCTCGTCCGCTAGCAGCAGTCCCTACCCGCTCGCGGCCGGCGCCGTACCGCGCGGGAGGAGGGCAGAGCATGCGGCGAACGCCGCCTTCTCCGCCGGCGTCGGCGTGAACCTACGCCCGGGCGGCGACGGAGCCGTCGTCGGGGGTGAGCTCGCGCCGCTTACGGCCGCCGACGCGGCTCGCCGCGCTCGTGCCGGAAGCGTGACCCCGTGGATCTTCAGGCAGTTCCGGTACGCGGCGAGCAGCTGGCTATTGGCGGGCGAACCAGCCGCCCCGCCGAACCCGAAGCCGAAGCCACCGCTCGGCCGCAGCTTCGCGCAGGCAACCCGCGCGGCGGCGAGCGCCGCGGTGCTCGCGCCTGCGTACGGCCGCGGCGGGCTGCCGGGCGGCGCGGCGCCGTGGCTCCTCAGGCATGACGCGTACGCGGCGAACGTGCCGGAACGAGTCGCGGATTCGGCGCTCCGGGCCGAGGACGACGAGCGCGGCGCGGTCGTCGTCGTGCTCGACCGGGTCGCCCCCGCGGAGCCGCCGCACGCAGCGCACAGGAGGGCGACGACGGCGACCGCTGCCGATGATGCGAGACCCCTTCGCCGCCCGGGGCGCGGGCACGGCGCGAGTGCACGATCGCGCCACCTCGCACGACCTCGCGATGTCATATCCGGGGCCGTCGGCGCCATCGAGTCGCATCCTGCCGCGGCAACCTGGGCAGGAGCGCAGCACACGCTGTGGGGAGGCTGGGGAGCACCGGACCGAGGCGCAGGCTGCCCTCAAGTGCCGCGCCTCAGCGCCTGGCGCCTCCGACGAGACGCCACGTCGCGGGGAGCAGGCCGGCGGCGCACGCCATCTTCACCGCGTCTCCGGCGAGGAAGGGCGTGCACCCGAGCGCGAGTGCTCGTCCCAAGCCGACGTGCAGGGCGAGCGCTAACCACGGCACGGCGGTCGCGTAGAGCACGACCTCGCCGGCGATCATCGTCGGGACACAGCGCAGCACGGTCCGGTCGGTGCCTCGCTCGGCGAGCCAACCGCACAGCGCCGCCGCGACGACGAAGCCCACGAGGTACCCGCCGTTCGCCTCTTGCCAGCCCGAGGTGTGCCCCGCGAACCACGGCACTCCGGCGAGCCCGGCGGCGAGGTACACGCCGAGGGCGAGCGAGGCCCGCCGCCAGCCGAGCGCGCAGCCCGCGAGCACCACGCCGAGCGTCTGGCCGGTGACCGGGACCGGCGTGAACGGGAGGCGCACGACAAGCTGGGCGAGCGCACCGACGAGGCCGGCAGCACCGACGACGAGCAGGGCGTCGCGCACGACCGCGCCGGGGACGAGGTCGGCGAGAACGACGGGGCGGCGGCGAGGGGCGACCGCGACCGCGACCGCCGAGTGGGGACTCGGGAGCGACATGGCGCCTACGGTACCGGGCGCCGGGCCGGCAGTGCGGCGCCGCCCGAGTCGACCTCGGCGGCCCTGCCCGCCTCGGCGATCGCGAGGGCCTGCGAGAGCCACGGCGCGTGCGCCCCGTCGGGGCGGCCGGCGGCGACGTCGTCGGCCAGCACCCAGCGCAGCTCGGCCACCTCGGACGGGCGCGGCCGGGGCTGTTCGTCGGTGGTCCCGACGAGGACGTGGTCGAGCTCGTGCTCGACGAGGCCGCTCACGGGGCAGGTCGCGCGGTAGACGAAGGCGCCGACGGGCCGGAGCGCGCACGCGACGCCGAGCTCTTCGCGGACTCGCCGCTCGGCCGACGGGACGAGATCCTCCCCGGGCCCGGGGTGGCTGCAGCAGGCGTTGGCCCAGTGGAGAGGGAAGTGGTACTTCGACGCAGACCGGCGCTGGAGGAGGAGTCGACCGTCGCTCCGGTAGACGAACGCGGAGAACGCGAGGTGAAGCGTACCCGGCGGCTGGTGGGCCTCGAGCTTGCCTGCCTCACCGATCACGGCGGCGTTCTCGTCGACGAGCAGGACGACAGATCGCTCGACGGCGTCTCGCGGGGCCCACGGCGCCTCCTCCTCGCGCCATGACCCCATCGTGCCGTTCTCCACCGCGACCACCACTCTCCGTTCCGACCACCTCCGTGTACGGAGCCTGGCGCCGATCGGTCAGAATGCTAAACGGTCGGGCGCCGCGCCGGAGGTGGGTGCAGGTCCGCGCCCACATTCGCGACGAGGAGGATCACCATGGAGTATCGGCGGCTCGGACGGTCGGGGCTCAAGGTCAGCGTGCTGTCGTTCGGCTCCTGGGTCACATTCGGTCCTCAGGTGGCGGGCGACCTCGCCGAACGGTGCCTCACTGCGGCCTACGACGCCGGAGTGAACTTCTTCGACAACGCAGAGTCCTACGCAGGCGGAGAGTCGGAGCGCATCATGGGGGAGGCGATCGCGAAGCTCGGCTGGCCCCGGCACAGCTACGTCGTGTCGACCAAGCTCTTCTGGGGCATCCACGACGGCGTCAACACCAAGACCACACTCAACCGCAAGTACCTCATGCAGGCCATCGACGGGTCGCTCTCGCGTCTCGGCCTCGACGAGGTGGACCTGCTCTTCTGCCACCGGGCCGACCCCGAGACGCCGATCGAGGAGACAGTCTTCGCGATGCACGACATCGTGAGCGCGGGCAAAGCGCTGTACTGGGGCACCTCGGAATGGTCGGCCGACGAGATCCGGGCGGCGTGGGAGATCGCGGAGCGGCACCACCTGCACAAGCCCGTCGTGGAGCAGCCGCAGTACAACCTGCTCCACCGGACGAAGGTCGACGAGGAGTTCGCCCGGCTCTACGACGACATCGGCCTCGGGCTCACGACCTGGAGCCCTCTGGCGTCGGGCGTGCTGACCGGGAAGTACCTCGACGGGATCCCCGACGGCTCTCGCGGCACGCTCCCCGGATACGAATGGCTGCGCGGCCACCTCACCGATCCAACGACGAACTCGAAAGTCCGCGCGCTCGGGTCGGTCGCGGCGGACCTCGGCTGCACGCTCGCACAGCTCGCGATCGCGTGGTGCGCAGCGAACCCCCGCGTCTCCACGGTGATCACCGGCGCGAGCAGGGTGGAGCAGGTCGCGGAGAACCTCCGCTCGCTCGAGGTGATGCCGCACATCGACGACTCGGTCCTCGAGCGCATCGACACCGCGCTCGCCTGACACGCCGTCTCGGACGAACCAGGGCACCGGATCCGCTCGAGCGAGCACCTGTTGCACCACGTCACGGTGCACTCGGTAGTTAGCCAACTACTGAGCGTGCTGTATGCCGTGCCATGCGCTATCGTTCTACCTGGTGGTGTCATCTCAAGTCCTCTCCTCCAGTCTCACTCACGACACGCTCCTCGACCGGGGCATCTCTCGGGCGCCCGCGGGCGCGATGGAAGAGCTGCCACGTCGTGGTGCTGCGTCAACACTCCTCGCGCTCGTGGCGCACGTCGACGAGCTCGTCCTCGCCGTCGCTCGTGACGGGAGGATCACCGCGGTGGTCGGGGGGTCCGCGACCACCCTCGCGGGCGAGATCGCGGGCACGAGCGTGTTCGAGCACTGCCATCCGAGCGATCTCGACTCTGTCCGGGCGTTCGCCCGCGAGGGACTCGCGACGACTCCTGGATGGGAGGGTGTCGGCGCGGTGCGGCTCCGTGTCGCGTCCGGCGGGTGGCGCTTCCACGACGTGCGCGTGCTGAACTGCCTCGACGACCCGGCGATTCGCGGGTTCGTGCTCCACGTGCGCGAGTCCACCGGCGATGGCGCGGCCGACTGTCTCCTCGACGGTGTCGAGCGAGAGCTCGAGACACTCGCCGGGGTCGTACCACTGCCGATCCTGTTCCTCGACCAGACGGGCGCGATGCGCTTCGCGAACGCCGCCGCCCGAGACCTCTGCAGCCACCTCCTCCCCCGGCTCGGGGAGGAGGGTCTCGTCGGGGTCGCCGACCTGCGTGACCGCGCTCTCGTCGAGCAGACCATCGAGTCGGTCGCGCAGAGCGGCGGCGAGCGGACGATCAGCTTCCGGCTCCTCCCGCCGCGGCCGTCCGCGCCGGAGCGGGTCGTCGAGGCGACCTTCGGCGCTCGCGGCGACGCCCTCGGCATCGTCGCCACGCTCGTCGACGTCAGCGCGCACCATGCGCGGGAATCCGAGCTGCGGAGGATGGCGAGCTGCGACCCGCTCACCGGCCTTCTCAACCGCGTCGAGATCGAGGAGGCGCTCGCCGAGCGGCTCCGTAGGGCGCCCGAGCGAGTCGCACTGCTCTACTGCGACCTCGATGGCTTCAAGGCGGTGAACGATACGCACGGTCACGACGCGGGCGACGAGCTGCTCGTCGAGATCGCCCAGGTCCTCGAGTCGAAGACACGCCCCGGTGACCTCGTCGGCCGCCTCGGCGGAGACGAGTTCGCCGTTCTCCTCGACAGCGAGGACCCGTCCGACGCGCACGGCCTCGCGTGCCGCATCGCGGTCGCGATCGCCGAGCTCAGCTCGTACCGGCGCCTCCCAGTGAGCGCGAGCGTCGGCGCGGCGACCGCGCGGCGAGGAGACTCGACGCGCGACCTGCTCCGGCGCGCGGACGCCGCGATGTACGACGAGAAGCGCCGGCGTCGGCTCGAGACGGGAACGGCGCGCTGACCCCTGCTGCGACCGCCCTGCGTGCGGGTTCACGCGGAGTTCACAAACCCGACACAGTCGGGAAACGCGCCGCTGGAAGTGTTGCTGAGAGTCAGGCGCTGGCCCGGGCAGACGATCAGCCCGCAGGTCTGCGTCGGTCTGGCGGTGATCGTCCGCGTCCGTTCGAGCGGCGCCCGTCGACAGCCAAGTCGAATCGAGAGAGCGTAGGAGCATGTCGTGAGCTACCAGGCTGAGTACATCTGGATCGACGGCACCGAGCCGACGCCGTTGATGCGCTGTAAGACCAAGGTGATCGAGGACGGCAAGGAGCCTGGCATCTGGGGCTTCGACGGCTCGAGCACCAACCAGGCGCCCGGCAGCAACTCCGACTGCGTGCTGCAACCCGTCTACGTCGTTCCGGACCCGCTGCGGGGCGGGAAGAACGTGCTCGTGCTCTGCGAGGTCCAGCTCACGGACTTCACCCCCCACCCGACGAACACTCGCTCGGGCTGCGTCGCGGCGGCGCAGAAATATGCCGACCAAGAGCCCATGTTCGGAATCGAGCAGGAGTACACGTTCTTCAAGGACGGGCGGCCGCTCGGATGGCCGGAGGTGGGCTACCCAGCGCCGCAGGGGCCGTACTACTGCGGCGTCGGGGGCGACTACATCGTCGGGCGGGAGATCATCGAGCGCCACACGATCGCGTGCATCGACGCCGGCCTCGGCATCGAAGGCACGAACGCCGAGGTCATGAAGGGGCAGTGGGAGTTCCAGATCGGCATCCTGGCGCCGCCGGCGATCGGCGACCAGCTCTGGACCGCCCGGTGGCTCCTGTGCCGTATCGCGGAGGACTACGAGGTCCAGGTCAGCTTCGCAGCAAAGCCCGTGCCGGGCGACTGGAACGGTGCGGGAGCGCACACCAACTTCTCGACCGCAGCCATGCGCGAAGGCTACGACGCGATCATCGCGGGGTGCGACGCTCTCGGCACGCAGGTAGACAAGCACATCGCTGCGTACGGCTACGGCATCAAGGACCGCCTGACTGGGGCCCACGAGACGGCGCGGTGGGACACGTTCTCCTACGGCGCCTCCGACCGTGGCGCGTCGATCCGCATCCCCTGGGCGGCCGAGAAGGCCCGAAAGGGCTGGCTCGAAGACCGGCGACCGAACGCTAACTGCGACCCCTACCTGGTATCCCAGGTCATAGTCGAGACGATCTGCGGGGCGGCCGCGGGCAACTGACCTACCTGACATCGACCACGGTCGCACCGCGCCGGGCAGCGATGCCCGGCGCGGTGGCGCGCCTAGCGTGATGCGGCCGTCGGTGGGCACACCTCGAGCGCCCAGCCCATCGCGCACGCCCACGCGTGGTTCGTGACGTAGGGATCGAGCCCGCAACGGTTCGCGTGTTCGTGGTCGCCGAACTGGTAGTCGACGACGTCGGCGACGAGCCGCCCGAGCTCGCTCTCGCCGCGCAGCGCGGCGTCCCGCAGCTCCGGACCGATCGCGAGGTCGGCGATGGCGACTCCGATGTCGACGTCGAGAAGGAGATCGAACGAGGAGACCATGCCCGCGGTGAACCCGAGCCCCGGGACGTCGACTCCTGCATGAGGAGCGAGCAGTTCGCACATGCGCGCGCGCTGCAGCGCGGTGACCGTCCGCTCGTGCGACGCCGCCCCGTGGTCGACAAGCGCGAGGAGCGCCGCCCAGCTCTGTAGGCGGCGCCAGCCGACGAGCACGAGCGCCTCCCGCAGCGTGCGCACCTCCCGCCGCGTGCCGTGGGACGCACCGATGCCTGCGAGCTCGAGAAGTTGGTGCGCCATCGCGGGTGCTCGCGAGACGATCGCCTCGACCTCGGAGAGCTCGCGTTCGCCGTCGACAAGGGTCGCGACGAGCTCGAGCCTGCTCGCCGCGCCCGGTCCGAGCGCGCGACCGGCGACGACGTTGGGACGGGAGAGCAGGTACCCCTGGAAGAGCTCGAAGCCGAGCCCGATGCACTCGAGCAACTGGGCGGGAGTCTCGACCTTCTCCGCAAGCAGCTCAACGTCGAAGCGCCGGCACCGCTCGACGAGGGCCGGCAACTCGTCCGACGGCACCTGGAGGATATCGATCTTCACGATCGACGCGAGCTCGAGTAGCCGTTCCACCCCCGGAGACCACGTGAAGTCGTCGAGCGCGAGCCGGTAGCCCTGGGCCGCGAGGTGGCGGCAACCGCGCACGACCTCGTCGTCGATCCCGACCGTCTCGAGGACCTCGATCACGACGCGTTCCGGCGGGAGCACGATCGGGACGTCGCCCGTGAGCAACCCACGGTCGCCGTTCACGAACGCGAGCGCTCCGCCCACCAGCCGCTCGACGCCGATGCTCACCGATCGCACGAGCACCTCGGCGGTCATGAGGTCACCGTCACGCTCGAGCTCCTCCGGCACAGCGCCGGGAAGCGTCCGGAAAAGCAGCTCGTGCCCGATGATCGTGCGCGTACGGTCGAAGATGGGCTGGCGACCGACGACCACGTCGGTGCCGCTGCTCCCCTCTCGCTCGGCCGTGTCGCTCACGCCCTCCTTACGGCGCTCGACCTCGCCTCCTGGAGCGCGCACCGGTGCTCTCGGCCGGCGCCAGCATCAGCGCGAGTCATCGGGCGATATCCGCGCCGATTCGCGCGTAACGACCGCGGTAGAACAGCAGGGGCGCCGCGTCGCGCGCGCCGAGATCGACGACCCGACCGACGACGAGCTCGTGGTCACCGGCGTCGTGGACGAGCTCGAGCCGGCACTCGACCCACGCGACAGCGCCCTCGAGGACCGGCGCCCCCGTCCGGCCCGACGCCCAGGCCGCGTCGGCGAACTTGTCCCCGCCGGACACCGCGAAGGTCTCCCCGATCGCGCGCTGCTCCTCGCCGAGCACGTTCACGCAGAACGCTCCTGCCGTGACCATGCGCGGCCAGCTCGTCGAGCTCTTCGCGGGGGCGAGCGCTACGAGCGGCGGGGCGAGCGAGAGCGACACGAAACTCTGACACGTGAAGCCCACCGGCACGCCCTCCTCGAGCGCCGTGACGACAGTGACACCCGTCGCGAACCGACCCATGACGTCCTTGAACAGCGCCTCACCAGCCGGACCCTCGATCGCCGGACCCGCATCGGATCGGCCGGTCACTGGTCGCGATCCGGCTCACCGCGATCGGCGTTGGGCCGTCCTGCCCGCCAGTACGGTTTCGGCGAGATCCGCGAGGGATCGAGCCTCTCCCCTAGGAGCGCGCGAGCGCCCGCGACGACGCGCATCTCCCCGAACAGGTAGGCGTGAGTGTCGTCACTCGGGATCTCGATCCCGCGAAGCTCCGCGATCACCCGTGCAGGTGACTCGGGCCGCTCGTCGCCT
The DNA here is from genome assembly GCA_035534715.1 of Acidimicrobiales bacterium. Classification (GTDB taxonomy): domain Bacteria; phylum Actinomycetota; class Acidimicrobiia; order Acidimicrobiales; family Bog-793; genus JAJZBW01. The sequence continues at coordinate 32,762 of DATLRJ010000021.1, forward strand.
CGTTCGATCCAGCAGACCTCGATGCTCGCGCCAGGCGCGACCGCGATCGGCCGGCGCTCGTGCTCGTCGGCGACGTCGGCGAGCACGATCGCCCGACCGCCGGCAGGGATTGCCCCGGCGATCGAGCCGATCGCCGCGAGGGACGCTTCGTCTCCCACGAACAGGTGCGTCGACGCGCCGACCCCGAGCGTGATCTTGCCCCGTGGCCCGAGCGCCTCCACGCGGTCCCCCGGGCTCGCGGACGCGAGCCAGCGCGCACCCGGTCCGTCCCCGTGGGTGACGATCGCGAGATCGACGGTCCCGGTCCGCACGTCGTACGCGTCGATCGTGTAGCGGCGATTGACGGACGACCCGTGCGGACCGGGGACGGTCAGGGACAGGTCCTGGCCCGGCGCGTGGACAAGAGGCCGTTCCCCACCATCCGCAGGGAACGCCGCAAGCCGGATCCTCGTCACCGCAGGCGTGATCGGGGCGACCGCGGAGACCTCGAGAACCCACCGCGACGCCTCGGGGAGCTCGGGGAGCTCGGGGACGTCCCCGCCCGCAGGCGCCGTCGAGCGGCTCCCCTCGGTGGCGCTCACGAGTGGTACCGGGGGCCGTCGCCACCCCAGTCGTCGAGCCGCTCGCGCACGGCCGCGAGCAGGCGGCCGTCCTCGTCGAGGTAGTCGCGCCATGATCGCGTCGGCGAGTAGCCGATCAGCCGCTGCGCCTTTGCGCAGCTGATCCCGGACGCGTCGGGCCTCGCCAGCGGTCGGACCGGCACGTCCAGCCGGTAGACGTCGCGCACGAGCGACGTGAAGTCGTGATTGCCCACGTTGTCCGGAGAGGCGATGTACACGACCTCGTGGCCGTCGAGGCTCGCACCGACGCACGCGACGATCGCGTCGGCGAGGTCGTAGACGTCGATGTAGGAGTGGATGTTCTCGGTGAGGACCGTCCTGTCTCGCACCTGCGGGCCGAGGTTCCACTCGATCGTGCCCTCCCACTGCACCCAGCACGGCCGGACGCTGATCGCCCGGATGTCACTGCGGCGCACGGCGGCATCCATCAGCTGCTCGCCGAACACCTTGGACAGGGCGTAGGGATCCTGCGGGCGAAGAGGGTGGTCCTCGTCCACTGGCAGGTAGTCCGGGGCGAACGGCCGCTCGGCGAAGAAGAAGCCCGGCGCGGTCTCCGAGGAGACGTTCACGAAGCGGGACACGCCCCACCGGACTGCCGCCTCGACGCAGTTGAACGTCATCATGAGATTGGTCCGGAACACGACGTGCGCGGGGTTGCCAGTGGGCTCTGGGATCGCAGCACAGTGGACGACGGCATCAGCGCCGCGCACGACGGCGAACGCTTCTCCCTGATCGGTCAGGTCCGCCTGCACGTAGTGGGCGGCGCCCGGGTCGGCGCGTTCGAATGCCGGGCGGCCGAGGTCTGTCGCGACGACCTCGTGGCCCGCGTGCTGCAGTGCTCCGACCGTCGCGCGCCCGACCTTGCCGCGCGCTCCTGTCACCACGACACGCATGCCGCCTCCTCGTCGCTCGCTGGCTCGCCGACCGCAGCGCCGGGCGCGGCCAGAAGGGCGCCGGCGCGTGGGCGCGCTCTGGTCGCGGCCCACGGCCGGGCGGCGCGCGCACCACTCACTCGTCGGCGGGTCACGGAGAGTACTGCGCCCCGTTGACCTCGAGCGACTGGCCGTTCACGTAGGACGCCGTCGCCTCGCACGCGAGGAACAGCACAGGGCCCACGATCTCCTCCGGTCGGCCCGCGCGCCCCATAGGAATCCCCGCGACGACGGTGTCCCACGTGCTCGAGGGTGTCGCCGCGTGGAAGGCGGTGTCCACGAGGCCGGGGGCAACTGCGTTGACGCGAATCCCGGCGGGGACGAGCTCCTTCGCGAGCCCGCGAGTGAGTGTCGAGACCGCGGCCTTCGCCGCGGAGTACACGACCGAACCTCCTCCGCCGCCCGTGCGCGCGGACACCGACGAGACGTTCACGATCGACCCGCCTCCCCCGCGTGCGATCACGGGGATCGCGGCGCGGCACATCCGCACGAGGCTCGTCAGGTTGAGCGCGACGAGCTCGTCGTAAAGGTCGTCGCCGGTGTCGACGACGGAGGCCCGGCGGACCTGGCCGCCCGCGTTGTTCACGAGGACGTCGATCCTGCCGAATCGTTCGCTCACCGCGGCCACGAGCTGGCCGGGTCCCTCCGGGTCCGTGAGGTCCACGCGATGGGCGCGCGCGTGCCCGCCCGACGCGAGGACCGACTCGACGACGGACGCCGCAGCGCTCTCGCCGGTGGCGTAGTGCACGGCGACAGAGGCGCCCGAGGCGCCGAACTCGCGCGCGACCGCGGCGCCGATCCCGCCGGAGGCCCCCGTGACGAGCACGACCTTGCCGTCGAATCGCATGTCCATGACGCGACCGACGCTACCCGAGCCGTCGCTCATACGATGTCGGCGCGTGCTCCGCTCCCCCGCTCACCTTCGCGCCCGAGGGCCACGTGCCCACCGCGTCGACCCGTGTCCTCGCCGGCCCGCCCGTCGTCGGTGGTGTCCTCGACATCCCCCTGCGTGGGCGCGTCTCCGGCTGTGACCTCCTCGGCCGGAGCGATCGGAAGCCGCACCGAGAAGACCGCTCCACCTTCGGCGCCGGCGCGAGCCGTGACACGACCGCCGTGCGCCTCCACGATCGACGCGACGATCGCGAGACCGAGGCCCGCGCCTCCAAGCACGCGTGCCCGTGAGGTGTCGACGCGGTAGAAGCGCTCGAACACGCGCCGCGCCTGGTCCGCTGTCAGCCCGGGGCCGTCGTCCGCGACCTCCACTGTCGCCTCGCGGCCGTCGCTCGCGACGGCCACCGTCGCCGTCGTGCCCGGTGGGGTGTGCGCCCGCACGTTCCCGAGCAGGTTGTCGACCACCTGACGAAGACGCACGACGTCGCCGACGACCTCGACGGCGTCGGTCGCGACCAGGCGAACGGGCCAGTCCTGTCCGACCATGCGCGCGGTCTCGAGGGAGCCTGCGACGAGGTCGACGAGCTCGACACGGGCTCGGGCGAGGGGACGGCCCTCGTCCAGGCGGGCGAGGAGGAGGAGGTCCTCGACGAGCTGTCCCATGCGCGCCGTCTCGTTGCGGATACCGCGCATGACGCGTCCGAGATCGCCGTCGGAGAGCGCGCCTTGGCGTTCGAAGAGCTGCGCGTAGGCGGACACCGCGGCCACAGGCGTCCGTAGCTCGTGGGATGCGTCGGCCACGAAGCGGCGGAGGCGCTCCTCGGACTCGCGAAGCTGGGCCTCCGTCTCGTCCCGCGCGGCGAACGCCTGTGAGATGTTCTCGAGCATGTAGTTCAGCGCGAGCGCGACGCGGCCGACCTCGGTGCGGCCGTCGGCTCCCGGAACGCGGTGCTCGAGATCCCCCTCGGCGATCGCCGCGGCCGTGATCTCGACGCGCCGCAGCGGCACGAGCCCAAGGCGCACGAGCCAGAAACCGAGGAGCACTGCTGCGAGGAGGGCTCCCGCCGTCACGCCGAGCTCGATGCGGACGAGGCGCACGAGCGTGCGATGCGTCGCGTCGAGCGGCTTCGCGAGGACGAGCTCGTCGCCCGCGAGGTGCCCTGCGGAGATCTTCGAGACGCGCACT
>DATLRJ010000022.1:0-7637 GCA_035534715.1 Acidimicrobiales bacterium
GAGAAGCTCTCCGAGGTCATCGACACCTCGAGATCCGAGGCCGTGATTCTCGAGCGGTACGGCCGCCCTGCGGCGGTTCTACTCAGCCCCGAGCGTTACCAGCAGCTCCTCGAGGTCCTCGAGGAGGCCGAAGACATCGACGCCTTCGACGCCGCCATGGCAGAAGAAGGCGACAACATCCCCTGGGACCAGGTCAAGGCCGACCTCGGCTGGTCGTGAGCCGCTACCGGGTAGAGGTCCGCCCCGCAGCCCTCCGAGCGCTCCGCGAGCTCGATCCCAATGTTCGACCCCGCATCGAGGGTGCCATCGCCCTGCTCGCCGAGGACCCCCGCCCGCCGGCATCCCGTCCGCTCGCCGGCCGTCCCGCCTACCGAGTTCGCGTCGGTGACTACCGGATCGTCTACTCGATCCAAGACGACGTCCTCCTGGTCGTCGTCGTAACCCTGGGCCACCGGCGAGACGTCTACCGGTAGACGCGCAGAACGCGCCGGGCCTGACGCTCAGCCCGCCAGCAGCACCCGCCCGTGGTCGGCGATCGGCGCCCTCCTTTTGCTGCTCGATGGGTGATTGTCGAACAACGCAAACGTTTCCGGTCGCGGCACTAGGCACCGAGCTCCGCGAGCACCTCCGCGACCTCGACCGAGCGTCGCTCGCCGATCGCACGGGCGGCGGCGAGCACCACGGCGACGTTGGACACCGCGACGTCGAGCCCGACCTCGACCTCGTCCTGTCCGCGGATCGCCCGGGCAAACTCCTCGACCTCCTCGCGGAGGTGGTCGCGGGGGGCGAGCGCGAGAACGCTCTCGCGAAGCACGCGGTCGTCGGGATCGGAGCTGTTCGCGCCGATCTCGACCTTCACGAGCCGCGTGTGCGCGTCGGTGTCCGCGGAGTTGCTCCACCAGCTGAAGTCGAGCTCGTAACGCAGTCGCGCCGCCGTGCAGTAGAGGTCCATCGTGAACGCGCCCGGCGTCAGCCAGTCCGCCCCGAGGTAGCCGAGGACCCCGCCCTCGAACTCGAGGAGCGCGGCGGCGACCATCGTGTTGGCGACGGCGACCGCTCCCGGACGCCCGACCGCGCTCACGCGCGCCGGAGTCCCGAACAGGAAGTTCAAGTTGTCGATCTGGTGGATCCCGAGCTGGGTCAGCGGTCCACCCGGGCACTGCGCGGGGTCACCGCGCCAGTCGCCGTCCTTCAGCTCGAGCCCGCGCTCGTTCGAGAACACGGCTTCGACCATCGACGGTGTGCCGATCTCGCCGCTGTCGAGCATGCGGCGCATCTCCCGCACGCCGGCGAGCCGACGGGCGCTGTGCCCGCACGCGAACACGACGCCGGAGCCGCGGACCGCGTCCCCGATGCGCCGGAGGTCCACCGTCGTGACCGCGACCGGCTTCTCCACGTACACGTGCTTTCCGGCCCGCGCGGCCGCCTCGATGACGGGTGCGTGCTGGTCGTTCGGCACGGTGACGACCAGACCCTCGATGTCGTCGCGCGCGCACAGCTCCTCCAGTGAAGACACCTCGTCGCACCCGAAGTCCGCCGCGAACCGGCCGCGGCGCTCGGGGTTCCGGCTGAAGCAGCTGCGCAGCTCGATCACGTCGCTCCGGTGGTAGGCGGCCGCCATGACCCGACCCCACCGGCCGAGCCCGACCGCCGCGAGCCGCACCTTGCCGCCTTCGTCGCCCATCGTCATCTCTCTTTGTCCTCCCCCGTCGGGCCCGTTCCCGGGCGGCACGCGCAGCCGAGCTCTCCCCGGGCGCACGCCCTCACAGGTCGAGCTCGAGCACGAAGCAGTAGTCGCTGCGACGATCGAGCGCGTAGAGCACGCCACGGTCGTCCAGGAACACGTCGTTCAACTGACCGGTTCCCGGCCCGTCGTCCTCGGGACCGGGCGAGAAGTGCGCGACCGCACGCGCCCGCAGGGGATCGCCGACGTCGAAGACCGCGACCCCGAGCCCGAACATCGCGGCCGCCGCGAGCCCGAAGGACCGGAGCGCGCCCTGGCCGGGCGGGTACTCGTGGAGGTTGTGCGCCCCGAACCTCCCGGTCGCGGGCACGTCGGACGGCCACGGGAGCTCGAGGGACCCGACGATCACCGGGCGCGACTCGAGCCGCGCGTCCACGACCCAGACGTTCTGGGGGTAGTCCGCGGCACCCTCCTCGAGAGTCTCGTCCGAGAGCAGGCCGAATCCGCTCGCGCCGAGTGGCACGAACGTGTGCGCGGCTCCGGGAAGCGGCGTCGCGTAGTCGAGGTGGCCAACGGGATGCGGTCGCGAACGGTCCGAGATGTCGAAGATGTACGCACCCGCGGACGTGTGGGCGAGGTAGGCCCGGTCCGGGCGTTCCGGGAGCACCGTGACGTTGTGGACGCGAAAGCCGAAGTCCCACGAGCAGGAGCCGCCGGACTCGAAGCGGCGAGCGGCGCGCTGCTCCGCGGTGATCTCCGCTCCGTGGGCCGCGGCGAGCCGCTCGGAGGGACGTTCGGGTGCCGCCTCGACGTCGGAGACCGCGACGCCGGGCAACCACCAGCGTCCCGCCTCGACGGGGCGCGTCGGCGACGAGACGTCGAGGATCCGGAACATGAAGCGGTCGCGCGCGTCCCGTGGCGTGAAGTCAGACGCGCCGCTCGCGAGGTACGCGTAGCCGTCCCCGCCGAGCCAGACGAAGTGCGTGCCGAGCGACTCGCCGCCCGACGCGTCGAAATGGCCGATCGGGCGCGGCGCGGCCGGCTGCGAGATGTCGAAGAGCTCGACACCGCCCGGCGGCGCGCCCTTCTGCGACACCTGGCGCGTGACCGCGAGCAGGTCGTCGTGGATCGCGAGGTTGTTCGACCGGATCCCCGCGCCCGGGAGGTCCTGACGGAACACGACCGAGGGCGCTCGCGGGTCGCTCACGTCGACCGCCACGAAGTCGCACGGTGCGTGCTCCGACGCGACGAACAAGGTGCGCGAGCCGTCGGCGGCGACGTGCATCGCGAGGCCCTCGCCGCCGCCGACGCCGTCGCCGAGGCGAGCGGTCGCCAGCAGATTCATGTGGTCTATGTGCGACGTCATGGGGCAACCTCCGTGTCGGCCGGCGTCGCGCCCAGCGCGCGGCGCACGTCAGCGCACCCGGTGCGCGGGCTCGCGCCCCTCGCTCACGACGGCGAGGACGTTCGACCACGCACGCACGAACAGCTCGCGCGACGCCTCGGGCGTGACACCCGCGATGTGCGGCGTCAGCACGAGTCGCGTCCCGAGCCGCGACGCGGCGTCGAGCAGCAGCGACGTCGCGGGCAGTGGCTCGGACTCGTAGACGTCGAGCGCGGCACCGCCGAGCCGTCCCGACTCGAGCGCGTCCACGAGGGCCACCTCGTCCACGATCCCGCCCCGGGCGGCGTTGACGACGACCGCGCCGTCCGGGAGGAGCGCGAGCTCGGAGCGACCGACGAGCCCCCTCGTCGCCGGCGTGAGCGGCACGTGGACGGTCAGCACCTCGGCCCATCGCAGCAAGGCGTCGAGGTCCGACCGGGCGAAGCGCTGCGTCTCGGGCCGGTCCGCGGCGACCGGGTCGTACCAGCGAGGCTCCGCGCCGAGGGCGTCGAACGCGAGCGCGGTCTCGACGCCGATCGCGCCGAATCCGACGATCCCGACCCGCAGGCCGCGAAAGCCCCGGACGTGCGCGGGCGCGAGCGCCGCGCGCGCCTCTGCGTAGCGACCAGAGCGCACGAGCGCGTCGCCCGCCCCGATCCGCCGAAGAAGTGCCCCCGAGGTGAGCAGGACGTACGCGGCGACGTCCTTCGCGCTCGCTCCGGGAACGTTGCAGACCGCGCAGCCGAGCTCGTCGACGATCTCGTCGGCGATCCGGTCGGTGCCGGCGCCCGTGTACTGGACGAGGGTCAGCCCGCGTGCGCCGGCGAACAGCTCGGCGCCGAGCGCGGCGCCGGCCGACGGCAGCACGAGGCAACGCACGTCGGGCTCGATACCGCCAATCGACCGCTCGTCGGCCGCGAACTGCACGTCGAGCGCCGCGGGCACCTCGACGCCGAGCGCAGCGAAGTCCGCCTCCGGGCGCAAGCACAGCACGCGCCCGGGGCGGTCGGTGGGCCCCACCGCTACTCGCGGGTCCGCGACGCGATGTCGCCCGTGGCGAACACGCACATCAGCCGGAGCGGCACCTCGCCCGCAGGGGCGATCTTGTGGTGCTCGCCGGCGGGGACGTAGACGCCTTCGCCCGCCTCGACGGCGAGCGTCCCCGCTCCGGTGTGGAGCGTGCCCGACCCGGCGAGGAGCCAGATAAACTCCCCGACGCCGTCGTGCACGTGCAACGGCCGCGCCTCGGCGCCGGGAGCCTCCGGCGCGACCTCGACGATCCGCACGGTCATGTCCTGCCCTGCGCCGCCACCGAGCAGCTCGAGCGCCGTGCGCCCGCGAAGCTCCAGCCGCCGGGCGTTCTCGACGCGCAGCACGCTCGCCATCGTCAGCGACCGCCGCGCATTCGCGCGAGGCGCTCGAAGCGGGCGTTCAGCTCGGTCGCCACGACCGCGGCGACGGCGTCGACGATCTCGGCGCCCCGATCCGCGCTCAGCGTCTCCGAGGAGCCGTACCACCCGCTGTCGCTGATCTCCCTGATGTCGCGCAGAACCGTCTGGAACGCGCGCCCGCGGCGCGAGTGGTCCGCGGCGCGCTCACCGGGCGAGTGCGCCGACGGGTCGACCCGATCGTAGTGCACGAGCTCCGGGCGCCACCCGAGAACCGCCGCGGCCTCGATCGCGCCGCCGTGAGTCAGGCCGCCGAGCTCGTCTCCGTAGAGCTCCTCGGCGACGTAGCACGCGTGCGCGACCACGACGTTCACGCCATGTTCCTGGGTGAGGCGACTCGCGACCGTGGCGATCGCCGCGATGTTCCCCTCGTGCCAGTTGACGAAGGCGACCTCCTTGACCCCGTGCGAGGCCAAGGAGGTCACCATGTCGAGAAGCACCTGCTGGAACGTGTCCGCCGAGAGCGACACCGTACCGGTGAAGCCCATGTGGATCGGCGTGACGCCGAACTGCATGCCGGGCAGCACGAGCCCACCGAGCTCGCGGGCGACACGGTCGCAGATCGCGAGGCTCGCGAAGTAGTCCGTCCCCGTCGGAAGGTGCGGGCCGTGCTGCTCGGTGCTCCCGCACGGCACGAGAACGAGCGGCCGCTCGGCGAATGCCGCCTGGATGTCCGGGTCGGTCAGCTCGTCGAAGCGGCTACTCGGTCTCGTGGTCACGTGCAGGTTCCTGTCTTTCTCGGTCTGGTCGGCTCAGCCGCTCAGCCGTTGCCGAGCTTCTTGATCACGGCCTTCATGTACGTCGCGTCGACGACCTGCGCGTACGAGGGGATCCGGTCGATCTCCTTCAGCGTCTTCAGCTTCTTCGCCGTGAAGTACTCCGAGCTCTGCGAGAGCCCGAGCCCGTTCGGCCACGTCTTGGCCTGCTGGAGGAAGTGCACCGCGTACGTCACGGCACCCCGGTCCTCCTGGGTCGTCTTCACGCCGAGGTCGATGAGCTTCGCGGTGTTCTTCGTGTTGTTCATCCACCGGTTCGCGAGTGTCAACGCCGTGAGGAAGCGCTCCGTGACCTGGACGTGGTGGCGTGCGTAGCTGTCGAGCACCGTGATCCCGCCGTACCACCAGTTGGGCACCGTCTGGTACTGACGGTCGAGGACCGTCGCGCCCTTCAGGGCGTGCAGGATGACGTAGGCGTCGTCCGCGTGGAAGACCGCGGCCTTAATCCGCCCCGTCTCGAGCGCCGGCACGAACTCCGAGCGCGTCATGGTGATCGGCTTCGTCTGGTTGATCGTCACGCCGGACGGCGAGAGGCAGGCGGCGAGCGTCGTCTCCGAGAACCCGTCCGTCCCGGTCGACCCGACCGGCTGGCCGATGAGCTGCTTCGCGCTCTTGATGCCCGGCGCGGCGACGCAGACCGTGTCGAGCGTCGTCCCGTAGGACGCGACCGCGTGGATCGGCGCGCCCGCTGCGGCGGACTGGATCGCGTCGGTCGCGGAGCTGAGACCGAAGTTGATCGTGCCCGCGGTCGTGCCGAGCTCGGTCTGCAGTCCGTTCGGCATGCTTATGAAGTGGACGTGCAGGTGCTCCTTCGCGAAGTAGCCCTGGGCCTGCGCGACGTACGGCGCCATGAAGATGACCTTCGGCGGCGACAGCGCGATCCCGACGTTCACGTCGGCCCACGAGTACCCGGACGCGTGACGCACGCTTCCGGACGCTCCCCCCGACGCCGCGGTGATCCCGCCGACCGCGACAGAGGCGACGGCGAGCCCGGCTGCCGCCGCGCGCACCCGTGTGAAACGCGCCTTCGATTCCTTTTTGCTGTTCAACTGCGCTCCCCCCTCGTGTAACCCGGACGACGTGTCCGGGCACTTTCAATGCAACATACTATGTCGGTAGATTTACAGTGATTTGACCGCATCCGCGGTACGCGGTCGTCGGGCGCGCCGGATTCCCTATGCGCTCTGGTAGAGCTTCGTGAGGACGTACTCGCGGTGCCCGAGCACCTCGGCCGCGGTGAGCCGCCCGCAAATCGTACGCTCGACGAGCTCCTCGAGCAGGTCGCCTGCGGCCGCGAGCGTCATCTCGCCGGTGAGGATCGCCGAGACATCGAGGTCGATGTGCTCCGACATCGTGGCCGCGGTCACCGGGTTCGCCGTGAGCTTGATCACCGGCTCGATCGGGTTCCCGATGACGTTGCCCTGCCCAGTCGGGAAGATGTGGATCACCGCGCCAGCCGCCGCCATGAGCGTGATGGCCTCCGCGGCAGCGCACGACGTGTCCATGAAGTTGAGCCCCGCCCGGGTCGGCCGCTCGGCGGGCTCCAGCGCGTCGACGACCGGCACCGTGCCGGTCTTCGCGATGTTGCCCATCGCCTTCTCCTCGATGGTCGACAGACCGCCGCGGATGTTGCCCTCGGTGGGCTGCGAGCCGAGCAGGTTGGCCCCGGTCCGCTCGATCATCGCGATGTAGCTGTCGTAGAAGTCCGTGAACCGCTTGCGGACGTGCTCGTCGACGCAACGCTCCGCGATGATGTGCTCGCCACCGGTGAGCTCGCTCGTCTCGCCGAACAGCACGGTGCCCCCGCCGTCGACGTGCCGGTCGACGAGCACCGACGTCGTCGGGCACGAGCCGAGCCCGCTCGTCGTGTCCGACTCGCCGCACTTGATCGAGACCATGACCTCCTCGCGGCGGACCTCGACGCGTTCGATCGCGCTCGCGTCCTGCAGCATGCGGGCCGCCTGGCGGGCGCCCTCGGCGATCGTCGCGAAGTCTCCGTGCCGTTCGATCGACAGCCGTGCGACCGGCTTGCCGCTCGCCTCGATCGCGTCCGCGATGCGGGCGGTCCACGCCGGCTCGATGCCGACGACGATGACCGCGGCGACGTTCGGGTTCGTACCGGTGCCGATGAGCGTCGCGAACGTGAGCTCGAGGTCCGCACCGAACTGCAGCCGGCCGTACGCGTGGGGGAGGGCGAGCACGCCCGGCACGAGGCGGGCGATGCCCTCGGCGGCCGCGTTCGACAGGTCGTCGACCGGGAGGACGACGACGTGGTTGCGGATGCCGACGCGGCCGTCCGCTCGGCGGTAACCGGTCAGGCGCTCTGCTGCCATCTGCGCTCCTTA
>DATLRJ010000023.1:0-18731 GCA_035534715.1 Acidimicrobiales bacterium
CGTGATGCTCGAGGTCGCCGAGTTCGCTCCGCTCGCAATCGGGCGGACCGCGAAGCGTCAGGGGCTGCGCAGCGAGGCGTCCGCGCGATTCGAGCGAGGCGTCGATCCGGCGGGAACGCGCCGCGCGGCCGATCGCTTCTGCGAGCTGCTCGGCGCGGCGTGCGTTGCCGCGGGCGTCGCGGCGCCGGTCGTCGCACCTGGCGATCTCGACGAGCATCCCCGCCCGATCGAGGTCCGCACAGTCGCGCTCGGGGTGGAGCGAGCGAACGCGCTGCTCGGGATCGCGCTCGACGGGCCGGGGATCGCTGCCCTGCTCGAGCCGATCGGCTTCTCGGTCGGTCCGTCGACGATCGCCGGCACGCTCGACATCACGGTGCCAACGTTCCGGCCCGACGTCGTAAGGGAGGTCGACGTCGTCGAGGAGGTCGCGCGCCATCACGGCTACGATCGCATCCCCGCGACGGTCCGCCGCTCGCCCGATGTCGGAAGCCTCGGGGTCGCGGGGACGCTGCGCAGGCGCGTCCGCCGCCTCTTGAGCGGCATCGGTGCACACGAAGCGTGGACGAGCTCGATCGTCGACCCGGCGGCGCTCGCTCGCGTCGGGTCGTCCGCGCCCGTCGTGCGCCTCGCCAACCCGATGGTCCAGGAGGAATCGGTGCTTCGCGCGCACCTGCTCCCCGGCCTTCTCGCCTCGCTTCGCTACAACGCGTCGCATAGGAACCCCTCCGTGCGGCTGTTCGAGATCGGCCACGTGTTCGTCGCGGATCCGGCGAGCGACGCGCCGCTCACCGAGCGAGAGCACCTCGGCGTGCTGCTCGCCGGCGACGGCGACGACGCCGCGGCCGCCGTGCGCGCGTGGCGGGGGCTCGAGGACGGTCTACTGCTCGAGCCCGGAGCCCTCGCGATCGACCAGGATCTCGGCCCCGTGGCCGGTGCGCCCGCCGTCGACATCTCCGTCGATCGGCGGAGTGCCACGGACGCGGCACTCCTCGTCGGTCTCCACCCCGCCCGGCGCGCGCGCCTCGTGGTCGGGGGGCGCGCGGGGACGGCGATCGGCGCGCTCGGCGAGGTCGATCCTGACGTGCTCGAGGCGTTCGGCCTCCCCGCAGAGCGTCGTGCAGGGTGGATCGTGCTCGATCTCGAGTCGCTCGCGGCCGTCGCTCGCCGCGACCGGCGCGCGCGGACCGTGAGCCGTTTCCCCTCGAGCGACATCGACCTCGCATTCGTCCTTCGAGATGAGGAACCCGCGGGCGAGCTCGAGCGAGTCCTCGTGGCGGCCGCGGGAGATCTCCTCGAGTCCGTCCGGCTCCTCGACGTCTACCGGGGACCCGGCGTCGCTACGGGCTCGCGAAGCCTCGCGAGTCGCCTGCGCTTTCGCGCCCCGGACCGCACGCTCACCGATGTGGAGGTCGCCGCACTGCGCTCGCGGTGCATAGCGGCCGCCGAGGGCGAACTCGGGGCGGTGCTGCGCGCCTGAACCGCTGCGCCTCCACCTCGGTGCTCGGACCTGGAGCGTGGAGCACCGGGCACACCCAGGCCTCACTCGCCGGTGAGCTCGAGCTCGCCCGACAGGTACTGCTCGAGCACCTGCTCGGTGGCGCCTAGGAGGTAGAGGCGGGCGTGCGCGAGCGGGCCGGGCCCGAGGTTCGCGAGGAAGCCGAACCCGACGGTCTCCGCGTGATCGACCCCGCTCGCCATGGCGACGGCCTCGACGGCCTCGAATATCCGCTCGAGAAGGACCTCGTCGTCCTCGTCGCGCACGCGCCCGAGCAGTCGCACCGCGAGCTCGGCGAGCTCGCAGAACACGAGGTGGACGCCCGGCGGGTCCCCGAGGACATCCTCGAGCTCCGAGACGATCGGGGCGAGCTCCGGCAGCTCCGCGAGCAGGACTGCCATAGTCTGCTCGCGCTGCAGTGCGAACTCGTCGTCGGACGCGTCGACCATCGGACCGCTCCTGGCTCCGGCGAGGCGCCGGGCTGTGCGCCGTGTCTCCCACGGCGCTCCACAGGGAGGCGGTCAAGCCTCCGACCCGGTCACGATACCTCGAGGCACTACCGCTCGGTCGATGCAGGGGCTGTCGCTACGAGGGTCCGAGGACGGCCTCGAACGCCCGTGCGATCACGCGGTAGCCGACCGTGTTCGCGTGGATGTCGGGCGACGCGGCGCTCCGCGACGCGGGGCACATCCAGGTCCACCGGCAGACAAGCGCGACGTCCGCGGGCAGCCGGCGGCCGTCGTAGGTGAGCACGGGAAGCGGACGTCCGGTGCGGAACGCGGACGCGACATCGGCGACGGCGACGTGGGCGCGCCCGTAGATCTGTGCCAGGCGTCGGTCGAAGGAGTACATCGGACCGAGTGACAACGCGGCGGCTGCCGCGCCCTCGAAGCCGCCCGGCGTGAATGCGAGTGCGAGGAACGGGTCGTAGTAGTTCATCGCGACGAGGCGTGCCCCTGGATCGTCGGCCGCGAGCGCCCTGCGGAGCGCGGCCACGATCGCGGGGAGCCGGGCGGAGACGCGGGCCTCGCCGCTCTGGACGCACGAGAGAGAGATCCGGCCCGACGACGCGCAGCTGTCGACGTCATTCGCGCCGAGGTCGAGCGTCACGAGCGCGACTGTGCCCTTGTGAGCCTCGAGATAGGAGGTCGCGGCACCGAGCTGGGAGGACGCGCCGAGCTCGTCACGGTAGGTGGTCGCGCAGCGCGCGATCGCCGGGGTGCCGGTCATCGTCGACGTTGTCTCGCCGGGGCACGCGAGGTCGACGACGCGGAGGTGGCGCACGGCGGCGATGTCGGCCGGGTAGCTCCCGGGGTATCCCGTGTCCCGGAATCCGGTCGCGGGGTCGACCGGCGGTGGGTGGGTCGCGTAGCTCGGCTGGTAGCCGGCAGCGAGTGAGTCACCGAGCGCGAGCAGGACCGGCGCGCGCAGCAGCGCGCGTGGCGCCACGGATCGGGTGTGCCCGCCGGCGCGGGGCGCGGGGAGCTCCGCGCCGGGGCTCCGGGCGCTACCGGCCGCGGCGGTGACCGCGACGGCGGCGGTAGCGGTCGCCGCGAGGGCCACAGTCAGTGCGATCGCCCGGGGGAGACTTCTCGACACGTGAGTGATGCTTGCAGCCCTACCGCTCCGGGTCAGGTCGCGCCAGCGGGCAGGCCGGCGGGCGGGCCGGCGGGCGGGCCAGCGGGCACGGTGCGCCGGACGTGCCCGCGTCAGTGCTGCCCGCGGCTCGACACGCGCTCGCGCTCGAACTTCGCACGAAGCTGTGACCGCCGGGACTGGATCTCACGGTAGGAGAGGCGCTCGGTGTCCGCAGCGACCCCGAGCGAGGAGCGGACGGAGTCGAGGTCGAGCTCCTGGGCGCGAGGGTCGATCCCGATCTCGGACGCGATGCGCCCCCCGTGGCGGCTCGCGAAGTACGCCGCGATGCCCGCGACCTCGCCGAGCAGGTCGACGTCGGGCGCGAAGGTCGCGACGGCGCCGTCGAGGAAGACGATGTCCTTCACGAACAGCATGAGCTCCTTCGGCATCCGCGCGCCGTATGCGAGGAGCTGCTTCGTGAGGTCGCGCAGCTGCGCGGTGAGCTCGTCAGCGCTCATCTCGACGACGTCCTGGGGCGGTTCGTCGAGGCCGAGGTCCGCGACGACCTGGTCGATGTCCGCGTCCGGCGCGAGCGCCCCGAGGTCGCGAAGCGCCTGGACTTGGGCCCGGACGTCGTTGAGCGTGCCGCCCATGACGAGCCGGAGGAACGCGACGCGCCGCGGCTCGCTCAGTCGCCCGGTGATCCCGAAGTCGAGCAGCGCGACGCGGCCGTCGGCTTGGACGAAGAGGTTGCCGCCGTGGAGATCGCCGTGGAAGACGCCGTAGAGCATCGCTCCCTCGAGGAACGACACGACGCCGGCGCGCAGCACCTCCTCGGTCCGTATCCCCGCCGCCTTCATTCCGGCGACGTCGTCCCACGAGAAGCCCTCGAGCTGCTCCATCACGAGCACGCGCGGAGTTACGAGCCGAGGGTGCGGCCGCGGGACGATGATCGCGCGCTGGTCGCTCGCGGCAAGGACTCCGGCGATGTCGAGCATGTTCTCGGCCTCGAGACGGAAGTCCAGCTCCTCGACGATCGTCTCGGCGAAGAGCTCTATGAGCGCGGGAGGGTTCGCGAGCACCGCGATGGGGATCCGCCCGACGAGGAAGGGCGCGAGGTAGCTCATGACCGCGAGGTCGTTGCGGACGAGGGTCGCGACGTCGGGCCGCTGGACCTTCACGACGACGCGTTCGCCCGAGCGGAGCACGGCGCTGTGCACCTGCGCGATGGACGCCGCGGCGAGCGGCTCGCTCGAGAACTCGGCGAAGACCTCGCCGAGCGGGCGCCCGAGATCAGACTCGACGATCGCCCGGACGACCGCGAACGGCTCCGGGGGGACGCGGTCGCGCAGCTGCTTGAACTCACCGACGAGCTCGGGGGGAAAGATCCCCTCTCCCGACGAGATGATCTGCCCCAGCTTGATGTACGTGGGCCCGAGTGCGGCGAACGCGACGCGCAATCGGTGCGCGAGCCCGCTGCGCGAGCGGGAGCGGTCCCGCTTGCGGTCGAGCACATACCACCCGGCGAGCGCCCGTCCGAGCACCCACGCGACGCGCACGATGCGACGCCACGGTGGGACGCGCCGGCGGCGGGTGAGAGCCGGGACCTCCGCACGAGTGGCGGCGCGGACGAGCTCCAGTCCTGCACGCCACGGCAGGTCGTCGAGGTCGACGAGCCACGGTGGGTGCTCGCTGAACGCGCCGACCGCGAGGTCGGCGGGCCACCGTACCTGCTCGTCGGCCTCTCGGGCCCCGGTCTCCGGCGCGTCGCTGATACGAGGACCTTACGGCGCCCGGGCTCAGGTCCGGACGGGCGCGATCACGAGGCAGCCGTTGTGGCCGCCGAAGCCGAAGCTGTTCGAGAGGATCGGGCCGGGGGTGAACGCACGTGGCGTACCGGTCACGATGTCGAGGTGGATGTCGGGGTCCTGCTGCTCGAGCCCGGCGGTTGGCGGGATCACGCCGCGCTCGATGGTGAGTGCGACAGCGACCGCCTCGATCGCGCCAGCAGCCGCGAGCGCGTGCCCCGTGACGCCCTTGATGGAGGTCACCGGCGGTGCCGGGGCGCCGAAGACCTTCTCGATCGCCTGGGCCTCGGCGAGGTCGTTGAGTGGCGTGGACGTGCCGTGGCCGTTGATGTGGGTGATGTCGCCCGGCTCGATCCCGGCGTCCTCGAGCGCGATCTCCATGCACGACCGGGCTCCGGCCCCCTCGGGAGCGGGTGCGGTGATGTGGTGCGCGTCCGCCGTCGACGCTGCGCCGAGCACCTCGCCGTACACGTGGGCGCCGCGAGCGAGCGCGTGCTCGAGCTCCTCGAGGACGAGAGACGCCCCGCCCTCGGCGATCACGAAGCCGTCGCGCCGCACGTCGAACGGTCGGGAGATGCCGGAGGTCGACAGCGCGGTCATGTTGCCGAACGCGACGATGCCGACGGCGGGTCGGTCGCCGACGGGCTCCATCGCGGCTTCCGCCCCGCCGGTGACGACGGTGTCGCAGCGGCCGTAGGCGATGAGGCGGTACGCGTTGCCGATCGAGTGGGTACCCGCGGCGCACGCGGTGACGATGGTCTCGCACGGCCCCCGCAGGCCGAAGCGCATGGAGATCGCCGCGGCCCCGGCGTTTCCCATGATCATCGGGACGAGGAACGGCGACACCCGCCGTGCCCCGCGTTCGACGAGTACGGTGATCTGCTCCTGGAGCGTCTCGAGCCCGCCGACTCCGGTGCCGAAGATCACGCCTGTGCGATCGGGGTCCGTCACGGCTCCACCGGCGTCGTCGAGCGCCATCGACGCGGCCGCGACGGAGAGCTGGGCGAAGCGGTCGGTCCGCCGCGCCTCCTTCGGCTCGAACCACTGCGACGGGTCGAAGTCGAGCACTCGTCGCTCGCCCTCGGGCGCGGGGGAGCACAAGCCCTCGAAGAACGCGTCCTTTCCTATTCCGCAGCACGAGGCGACCCCGAGGCCGGTGACGACGACCCGTCGCTTCGCGGCGCGCGTCGACATCAGAGCTTCGTGGTCACGAGCTCGTAGGCCTGGCCGACTGTCTCGACGCCCTCGAGCTCGGACTCCTCGACGGTGATGTCGAAGGACTCCTCGAGTGCCATCACGAACTCGACGAGGTCGAGGCTGTCGGCGTCGAGGTCGTCCCCGAAGCGTGCGTCGGGCACGATCTTCTCCGCCGGGACCTGGAGCACCTCAACGGCGCAGGCCTTGAACTTCTCGAACGTCGCGTCGTCTGCCACGTGCTCGTCTCCTTGCTCTTGTGCGCCGGGACCGTTCCGTCCCGGCGCTGTGATGTGTCGGTCTCGTCAGTGTGCAGGGCTCGTCGCCGCGCCCGGGCTCGCCACCGCGGATTGCCTGGTTCGGTGGCGAGCCTCCCGCCTCCCCGCCTCCTCGTCACCCGTCCGCGGGCTGTCTAGCTCGTCGCGCCTCCTCGCGCCAGATGCCAAGCGACGCTCGCGCTCGCCGCTGGGTGCCATCGTCCATCGGTCAGTGTCCCATCCCGAGACCGCCGTCGACGGGGAGCACGGCGCCCGTCACGTATGCGGCGCCGGCCGAGCAGAGGAAGTGGACAGCGGCCGCAACCTCCTCCGGGCTGCCGAGGCGACCGAGCGGCACCCGCTCGGTCATCGCCCCGGTCCGCTCCTCGCCGACCGCCGCCAGCATGTCCGTCGCGATGAGACCGGGGCTCACGACGTTCACTGTGACCGACCTGCTCGCGACCTCGCGAGCGAGCGAGCGGGCGAACCCGACGAGACCTGCCTTGGCCGCCGCGTAGTTGGTCTGGCCCGCGTTGCCGAGGAACGCGACGACGGACGAGACGAGCACGATGCGACCCGACCGCGCGCGAAGCATCGGCGCGAGTGCACGCTTGGTCGTTCGGTAGCAGGCCGTGAGGTCCGTCTCGATGACCGAGGCCCACCGCTCCTCGCCCATCCGCAGCAACAGCGCGTCGTCGGTGATGCCCGCGGAGCACACGAGGACCTCCACGGGACCGAGAGTCACCTCGACCTCGCGGAACGTCGCCTCGACATCCTCCGGGGAGGTCACGTCGCAGCGGAGAGCGTGAAGGGGCGCGCCTGCGCCGTCATCCTTCACGAGCTCGTCCGGCGCGCTCGACTTGTAGGTGATCGCGACCGCGTCGCCATCGCGCTGGAGTCGCCGGGCGACCGCGAGGCCGATCCCGCGGGAGCCTCCGGTGACGAGGGCGACGCGTCCGGTCACTGGCGAAGGCCCTCGCGACCCCAGCGGATGACCGCGCTGGCCCAGGTCATCCCCGCGCCGAACCCGGACAGCAGGACGAGGTCACCCTCCGCGATCCGCCCCGCGTCGGCCGCGTCTGCGAGCGCGAGCGGGAT
Organism: Acidimicrobiales bacterium; assembly: GCA_035534715.1. Taxonomy (GTDB): domain Bacteria; phylum Actinomycetota; class Acidimicrobiia; order Acidimicrobiales; family Bog-793; genus JAJZBW01. The sequence goes on from DATLRJ010000023.1 coordinate 7,431, forward strand.
CGACGCCGCCGAGGTGTTTCCCGTCCGTTCGAGCACGAGCGCGGTGCGCTCCATCGGGAGGCCGACTCGTTGGTTGACCGCCTCGATGATCCGCACATTCGCCTGGTGGGGGACGAAAAGCGCGATCTCGTCCGGACCGATGCCGGCTCGCGCGAGCACGTTCTCTATGGACTCGAGCTCGGCGCGGACCGCCCGCCGGAAAACCTCCCGGCCCTCCATGTGGATGAAGCCGCCGTGGTCGGCGTAGAGGAGCGGGGTGGCCGCTCCGTCGACGCCGAGGTCGTATGCGAGCACGAGCTCGTCGGCGGTACCGGACTCGAGCACGATGGCTGCCGCGCCGTCGCCGAAGAGCACTGCGGTGGACCGGTCGTCTTGGTCGGTGACCTTCGACAGCGTCTCCGACCCGATGACGAGCGCTCGCTGGTGTCCGACTCGCAGCAGCGAGTCCGCCACGACGAGCGCGTAGACGAAGCCGGCGCATGCGGCGTTGAGGTCGAACGCGCCACCGCGGCATCCGAGGGCATCGTGCACGGCGGACGAGGTCGCCGGGATCGTCTGGTCGGGCGTCGTAGTCGCGAGGACGAGGAGGTCGACCTCCGACCCGTCCACGCCGGCGCTCTTGAGCGCCGCGCGGCCGGCATCGATCGCGAGCTCGCAGGTGGTCCCGCCCATTCGCCGCTCACGGATACCCGTGCGCGCGACGATCCACTCGTCGGTCGTGTCGAGCCGCGCCGCGAACTCGTCGTTCGTCACCACCCGGTCCGGGAGCGCCTCGCCCCACCCTGTTATCGCCGACCCCATGAGGGTGCTCCGATCATCTCGACCCGACCGACTCGACGCGACGCACAGCGACTCGCTCCGATGCGGTGCCGGCCCGTCCTACGCGGATGGCTGCTCGCGCGCCCCGACCTCGACGTCCGCTCGCAGCCACGCGACGGGCTGGCCGGCGACGACGCGCTCGCCCGGAAGGACGAGCACACCTTCGAGCGTCCCGGCGAACGCAGAGCGTATCTCGGCGGCGCCTGCCCAGCCGACGAGGTCGCCGACGCGAATGTGGATCGGTGCGCGCGACGCCACGTCCGGCTCGGGCGCGGGCGCTGCGCTCGCCCCACGCGCACGGGAGCGGCGTGCCCGCCCGCTCGCGCTGGCGAGCGTCGGCACCGCGGGAAGGCAGTCAGGCGCGGGCGCGAACGGCCCTGTCGAGGGGGCGACGACGAGGCGCTCGGTCATCGCGTAGCGCTCGCCGGCGTGCGCCGGTGCCGTCGACAGCGACGACGACGGTGGCGGCGCGAGCATCTCGACGAGCCGCTCGAGCTCCTCGGGGGTCGCGACCGAGCGCGCCCTCGCATCGTTGCCGAGAACCCGCTTCACGAGGCCCGTGAGCACGCCTCCCGGGCCGAGCTCGACGAAGGTGCGCGCGCCGGCCGCGTGAAGGGTCTCGAGGCTCTGTCGCCAGCGGACCGGTCCGCAGAGCTGGGCGGAGAGCAGGCTCGGCCACTCCGCGGGGTCGAGGTGCAGGCGCGCGTCGACGTTCGCGACGACCCCCGGCTCGGGCTCCCGGAACGTCGCAGCGGCGAGTGCCTTGCGCAGCCTCTCTCGAGCCGGGGCCATGTACGGCGTGTGGAACGCGCCGCCGACGGGGATCGGCAGGACGCGCTTGGCGCCGAGTGAGCGCGCGATCGTCGCAGCGACCGCGAGCGCGTCGGGAGACCCCGCGATGACGACCTGGCCGGGCGCGTTGAAGTTCGCGACCCACACGTCGCCCTCCGCTCGCAGGCACGCCGCCTCCACGTCGTCGTCGGCGAGCCCGAGGACGGCCATCATCGTCCCTGAGGCCTGGTCTGCCGCGTCCTGCATCGCGGCGCCGCGCTCTGCGACGAGCCGGAGACCGTCGTCGAAGTCGACTGCTCCGGTCGCTACGAGCGCGGTGTACTCGCCGAGGCTGTGCCCCGCGGCCGCTGCAGGGACGACGCCGAGCCGCTCGGCCGCGTCGAGGACGACGAGGCTGAGCACGAAGGTCGCGAGCTGGGCGTTCGACGTGAGCGTGAGCGTCGTCTGGTCCGCGTCGAGCAGCAGCGCCGCGACGTCGCGGTCGACGATCGCGCTCGCGTGCTCCACTAGTTCCCACGAAGGGTGGTCCACCCACGCAGCGCCCATCCCAGGGCGTTGGGACCCCTGGCCGGGGAAGGTGAACGCAAGCACTGACGAGCTCCCTTCGCCGCGACGCCCACCGGGCCGCCGCCGCAGATAGTCCTCGGTGCATCTTCGACCGCCGCGGAGGTCGAAGGGTTACCTGCTGCCCGTGACCTCGAGCGTAGGGGCTCGCTTCGCACCCCGGCGGGGCGCCAGGTACCTCGTGCGCCGGCTCCCGCGGGCGGCCGCGACCGGCTCCGGGGCTCCGGCGTCCGGTGCCGCGTGCGATCGTAGGCGAGACGATCGGACGTGGCACGGTCCACAGCCGGGCGGGCACCTTCTGCGATCGGGGAGCGGAGCGAGATGGCGGCAGCGCGCGGCACCGCAGCGTCGCGACGGCGGACGGGGCGCATTGCCGCGCGGCGCGCGGCCACGGTCTGCCTGGTGGTCCAACGTGCGCTCCGCGACGCGGTCGGGGCCGCGCTGTCGGGCCGACGCGACGGCCCACGGCGCGTCCGCGACACCCTCGCGGAGCTCGGGCCGACGTTCGTCAAGCTCGGCCAGGTGCTCTCGACCCGTCCCGACCTCGTCCCGCCTCGTCTCGAGGTCGCGCTCGCGACGCTCCAGGACGACGCACCGGCCCTCGCGGCGGGAGCAGTGCGCCTCGCGCTCCGCCGCGAGCTCGGGCGCGACCCTGCGTCGGTGTTCGCCGAGCTCGACGACGCGCCCCTCGCCGCGGCCTCGATCGGTCAGGTCCACGCCGCGACGCTGCACGACGGGCGCCGGGTCGTCGTGAAGGTACGCCGACCCGGGGTGACAGCCGCGGTCGAGGAGGACCTCGCCGTGCTCCGGCTCGGTGCGTCACTTGTCGCCCGGGTACCGGGCTCGCTCCGCCGCGTCGACGTCGTCGGGTTCGTCGAGCAGTTCGCCGAGACGATTCGCGGTGAGCTCGACTACGTAGCGGAGGGGCACAACGCCGACCGGGCAAGGCAGGACCTGTCCGACCTGCCGGTCCACGTACCCGCCGTCGTGTGGGAGGCGACGAGCCACGGCGCTCTGACGCTCGAGCGCATCGACGGCGTGAAGATCGACGACCTCGACGGCCTCGCCCGAATCGGCGCGGACCGGCCGGCTCTCGCGCGGACGCTCGCGTACCTCTACTTGTCGATGGTGTTCTCGCACGGCTTCTTCCACGCCGACCCCCACCCGGGGAACCTGTTCGTCGAGCCGGGAGGGCGCATCGCTCTCGTGGACTTCGGCATGGTCGGCACCGTCGGCGCGGGTGTGCGTCACGCCCTCGTCGAGATCGTGCTCGCGCTCGTGAGCCACGACACGCGACGTACGGTCGCGGCGATGCGCGGCCTCGGTGTCGCCCCCGCGGGCGTCGACGAGGAGACGTTCGTCACCGAGCTCGACCGTCTCACCGCCGCGTCGATCGAGATCCCGGTCGGCGAGCTCCGCCTCGCCCCGCTCGTCGCGGATCTCATGACCGTGAGCCGGCGTCACCGGCTCGCCTTCCCACGGGAGCTCGCGCTCCTCGTGAAGACCGTCGTGATGTGCGAGGGCCTCGCGGCGCTCCTCGACCCGGGCTTCGCGCTCCCTGAGGTGCTCGTGAGGTTCGCGCTCGACGCGTTCGGCGGCGCCGCGGCGCCTGCCGGCCAGGCGGACCCGTGAGAGACCCGGCAGGGCGGCCCCTGCGCGTCGGGCGCTCGGTCGTCCCCTCGGAGGAGCTCGAGTGGCGCTTCAGCGGAAGCGGCGGCCCCGGCGGTCAGCATGCGAACACCGCGAACACTCGCGTCGAGCTGCGCTTCGACATCGCGAGATCCGCGCATCTCGGGCCGCGCCAACGCGCTCGGCTTCTCGAGCGACTCGGTCCGGTCGTGCGGGTCGTCGTGTCCGACGAGCGATCGCAGCTCAGGAACCGCGATCTCGCGCTCCGCAGGCTCGAGGAGCGCCTCGCGGACGCGCTGCGCGTCGAGCGGGTGCGCCGGCCGACGGCGCCGACTCGGGGCTCGACCGAGCGGCGCCTGCACGCGAAACGTGCGCGCTCAGAGCGCAAGAGGGACAGGCGACCGCCGGACGATCTCTGACGCGACTGCATCGCTGCGTCGAACCGCTGCACCGCGTCACTGCGTCGCACACGCGGGTGCCCGCAGTGCCCTCGAACAGGATGGCGATGCTTCGCTCATCCAAATACGGCACGTGTGGTGACTAAATCGCTCACGCGGCGTGGTCGTTGTGTACCTCGTGGCCATGATCGAGAGCTCGCCGGTGACCGCGGGGCACGACCGCGACGGGCATCTCCCCGCATCACTCGCGACGAAGGCACCACAGACCCGCGCCGGGCGCTGGTGGGAGCGCCACCCGACCGCGATCCGGCTCGTCGCCGTCGCGGCACTCGCTTCTGGCGGCGCCTACCTCGGCTACCGGCTCCTCGAGTCGGGCCGGCGCGTCGACCCCGTCGCCTTCGCCCTGCTCTGCCTCGTCGAGATCTACAACTTCCTCTCGCTCGCGTTCCTCGCGTTCTTCGGCTGGCGGTGGAGCGAGCCGTCGCGGCCTGCGGCGACCGCGGGGCACTCGGCCGACATCTTCGTCACGACCTACGACGAGCCGGTCCAGATTGTCGAAGCCACGCTCGCCGGCTGTGCGGCGGTGCGTTACCCGCACGAGACCTACCTCCTCGACGACGGCCGCCGACCGGAGATGGCGGTGCTCGCCCGCCGGTGGGGCGCGCGGTGGATCACGCGGCCGGACAACGACCACGCGAAGGCCGGGAACATCAACCACGCGCTCGACGAGACCGCGGGCGATCTCATCTTCTGCCTCGACGCCGATCATGTGCCGCTCCCCGACGCGCTCGATGCGATCGTCGGCTACTTCGACGACGACGCCGTCGGCCTCGTCCAGAGCCCGCACGACTTCTACAACCAGGACTCCGTCCAGCACTACGAGGTCGGGCGGCACGAGCAGAGCCTGTTCTTCGAGGTCGTCTGCCCGGGAAAGGACCGCCACAACGGCGTCTTCTGGTGCGGGTCGGCCGCCCTTCTGCGCCGGGCGGCGCTCGTCGCGGCCGGCGGGGTCAGCACCGAGACGATCGCCGAGGACTTCCACTCGACCGTCAAGATGCACCGCCTCGGCTGGGTGACGCGCTACCACGACGAGGTGCTCGTGCAGGGCCTCGCGCCCCTCGACCTCGACGGCTACCTGCTCCAGCGAGACCGGTGGGCGCGCGGCAACCTCGCCGTCCTCCGGCTCCCCGAGTCGCCGCTCAGCCGCCGCGCCGGCCTCAGCCTGCGGCAGCGAATCTCCTACGCGGGCAACCTCTACGCGTACGGGGCCGGGGCAGCGCGCCTCGCCCTCATCGCCTTGCTGGTCGCGACTCTCGCGGGTGGCGTGCTCCCCGCGCGGATGAGCCTGACCGGCATTCTCACGCTGTGGGTGCCGTGGACGGTGCTCGCGATCACCGCGTCGGCTGCGCTGTGCCGCGGCCACCTGAGACTTCGCGAGTCCTCGCACTACACGCTCCTCACGGCCGAGATCTTCACGCGGGCGCTGCGGTGCGCCGTGCTGCCGTCGCGGGCGAAGTTCAAGGTCACCCCGAAATCTGGATCGGACACAGCGGGGCTCCGCGCGCTCGCCCGACTGCGAGTCGTCCTCGTCCTCGGCGCGGCGCTCGCTCTCTCGCTCGCGTGGCGCGCCGCGTCGCTGCTCGGCTGGGTCGCGGCGCGACCCCTGCCGACGTGGGCAGCGGCGTTCGCGATGGTCCTCGGCGCCTGGGAGCTCGTGCGCATCGCGCGCTCCGCGCGCGTCGTCGCGCGGCGTAGCCAACGGCGAGAGCACGTGAGGTTCGAGTGCCAGGCATCGGCGACGATGGTCGGGGAGGACAGCGAGCGCGACGTCGTGCGGGTCACCGACGTCGCGGTGTGCGGCGTGGGTATCGTGGCCGCGCACGAGACCGAGATCGGGAGCACGATCAGCCTCGAGTTCACACTCGCGGGGCACGACGGCGCACCGCTGCCCGTCGCCGCGTCGGTTCGCGTTCGCTCGGCGCGCCCGGACCCCGAAGGTGGCTGGAGGCTCGGCACCGAGATCGTCGGGATCGACGAGGGCTCGCACGAGAGCCTCGTCCGATACTGCTACGTGGCGTACCCGAGCGCGCGCCTGCGCACTCAGGCGCGCGCTGCACTGCCCATCTCGACGCCGACGGCACTTCGCGCCCGACCATCGGCGGCACCTGACGCCCGCCCGCTCGCCGTGTACTCGGGCGCGAGCGCGTCGCCTGATCAGCAGCACGCCTCGCAGACCGGAGGCGCGGCGCCGGACGCGCGGGCGATCGGGGCAGTTCGGCCCTAGCCGTCGAGACACCGGTGAGGCGACGGTCGACCGCACGGATCGGAGCTCACCGCAGCGATGGGAGCCACAGCCGCGACGACGCACGCCGAGCCTCCGGCAATCCCGCAGTTGGGGCGCAGCGTGCTCGAAGAGGGGATCGGGCCGCATCTCGACGTTCGCGTCGCCCACGCTGCACTTCCTCGCCGCCGGGTGCGCCGGCGCAAAGGAGCTGCGAGCGCTTCGCACGGCGCCCAGCCCGTTTCGCGAGACGGCCATGTGGAGCGTGCTCGCCGAGCTCATGGAGCACGACACAGCGAAGCACAGTCGCCTCGTTCGGTTGGTGAGGGACCACCTCGCACGTCGCGGCCGCGGCTGATCCGCGGCGCGCGGCCTTCCTCGGCCGCGGGTGGTGCCCGGAGCGGGACTCGAACCCGCACGCCCTTTCGGACAGCGGCTTTTGAGGCCGCCGCGTCTGCCATTCCGCCATCCGGGCTGGCGGCGTGCGCGTCCCGCGCACCGCCGGTCGAGAGACGTTACCGCCAGGTGGCGGGGCACCGGTAGGGTCGCGCTCGTGGAGGTGGTCGCAGTCGAGCTGCGCAGGCTCGAGCTCGACCTCGTGCGCCCCCTCGCGACGAGCAGGGGCGTGCACGGTCGCCGCCCCGTCGTCCTCGTCCGCCTCGACACCGATCTCGGGGTGGGCTGGGGCGAGTGCGAGGCGCTCGCCGCGCCGACCTACACCGAGGAGCATGCCGACGCCGCGGAGGCGGTCCTCGCGGACCACCTCGTGCCGATGCTGCTCGCGGCACCGCACCCTTTCGCCGGCGCGGCAGACGCGCTCGGGATGCTCGACGCGGTGCGCGGCCACCAGATGGCAAAGGCGGCGATCGAGATGGCGCTGCTCGACGCGGAGCTGCGCGCCGCGGGTCAGTCGCTCGCGCACCGGATCGGCGCGACGCGCCCGACCGTGGTCGCGGGGGCGACCGTCGGCGACGGACCTCCGGCCGCGGCCGTCCGCGAGGTAGCGGCCGCGCTCGACGACGGCATCGGCCACGTGAAGTGCAAGGTCGCGTCGGGGCGCGGGATCGCGCACGTCCGTGAGGTGCGCTCGAGCTTTCCCGACCTCTCCATGTCGGTCGACGCGAACGGCTCCTACCGTTTGGAGCGCGAGGCCGATCGAGCCGCGCTCCAGGTGCTCGACGGCCTCGCCCTCTCGGCGATCGAGCAACCGCTCGCGCCCGACGACCTCGTCGGTCATGCCGTGCTCGTGTCCGAGCTCGAGACGTGCGTCGTGCTCGACGAGTCGATCTGCACTCTCGGCCAGCTCGACACCGCCCTCGCGCTTCGAGCGTGCGGCGGCGTGTCCGTGAAGGCCGCGCGGCTCGGAGGAGTGCTCGCGGCCGTCGCGTTGCGAGACCGGTGCGCGGCGGCCGGCGTCCGGCTGCTCGCGGGGGGGATGCTCGAAGCCGGCCTCGGCCGCGCGACCGCGCTTGCCGTCGCGGCGCTCGACGGCGTCGACCTGCCGGGCGACCTCGGTCCGAGCGAGCGCTACTTCTCACCGGACCTGACCGCGCCCCACGTCCTGCGAGACGGTCGGATCGCGGTGCCGGACGTACCGGGGATCGGCGCGACCGTGCGCCTCGACGTGGTCGAGTCACTGACCGTGAGGACCGTGACGTTCCCGTCCCGCCGAACCCCCGACCAGCGGTTCGTCGCATCTCGCTCGCCTGCGTAGACTGTGGGGGATGCGACCGGGACTCACAGACCGCCGCCAGCGCGTCGAGCGGCGCCTTTTCGACGTGCACGCCCGGCTCGAGCGTGCCCGGGCCGAGCTCGCGCTCGCGGACGAGCAGCTCGCCGCTCTCGCCGACGCGGCGGACGACGCTCGGACGCGCATGCTCGTGTCCGAGACCGCGCTCGCGAACCGAGAGTGGGGCGAGGCTCGCCGCCATGCCGAGGTCATGGAGCGCAGCCGCGACTCGGCGAGAGCCGCGGTCGCGGAGCTCGAGCGCGCCCAGGACGAGCTGCTGTCCCAGCTCGTCCTCTGAGGGCGGACGGTCCGGAGGCCTCGGTCCCCGCGACCCCCGCCGTCGGCGGAGCGGCTCGGCCGCGCCGACGTGCCGGGGGGTGGGAGGCGGCACGACGGTCGTACCGGGAAGCGCTGACCTACCGAGCAGGGCCCACCAACCGAGCAGCGAGGAGAGCGCGTTGGCGAAGAGCGTCGTGATCGCCGAGGACGAGGCCATCGTTCGCCTCGACCTCCGGGAGATCCTCGAGGAGGAGGGTTACGACGTCGTCGGCGAGACGGGCCGCGGCGACGAGGCGGTCGAGCTCGTGCGCACGCACCGTCCCGACCTCGTCATCCTCGACGTGAAGATGCCCGGGATGGACGGACTCGCGGCCGCGCACGCGATCAACTCGGAGCGGCGCAGCGCGGTGCTCATCCTTACCGCGTTCAGCCAGCGGGATCTCATCGAGCAGGCGCGGGACGCGGGCGCTCTCGCCTATCTCGTGAAGCCGTTCCAGAAGGAGGAGCTCCTCCCTGCGATCGAGGTCGCGCTCGGGCGATTCGCGGAGCTGCAGGCGCTCGCCGCGGAGAATGCGACTCTCTCTGACGACAAGCGTGGACTCGAGGACCAGCTCGAGACGCGCCGGTGGGTCGATCGGGCGAAGGGTCGCCTCATGGACGACCACTCGCTCAGCGAGGCGAAGGCGTTCTCCTTCATCCAGCAGAGCGCGATGAACCGCCGGCTCACGATGCGCGAGGTCGCGCGGGAGATCGTCGACGGGACGATCGTGCCCGAGGCTCCCTGACGGCTCGGCGCGCCACAGTCCTCTCGGACCAGCGACCCCGCGGGAGCGCGGCCCTCACACCGCTGTCACGTAGAGCTGGCGGCACATCGCGGCGCCGATCGCGACCGTGCGGCTCGAGCCGTCGTCGCGGTCGATCTCGTCGAGGTCGAGCGTGAGCGTGCCGTCGGGTGCCTTCGACCGCACGACCGCTCCGCGTCCGGGCACGAGCCCGTGCTCGTCGAGGTAGGCGAGGGCATCCCCGTCGATCTCGATCCGCTCCGTGATTCGGGCCAGGCGCACGTGCTCGCCGGGTGAGGCGTCGGCCATCGAGCGCTGCGGAACCGGGTCGACCGGCGCGCCGGGGATCGGGTTGCCGTGCGGGCAGGTCGTCGGGTGGCCGAGGATCTCGACGAAGCGCGCCTCGACCTCGTCCGAGATCACGTGCTCCCACCGGCCCGCCTCGAGATGCGCTCGCGACCAGGGGAGCCCGACCACGTCGACGAGGAAGCGCTCGGCGAGCCGGTGGCGCCGGACGACGCTCTCCGCCCGCGCCTGGCCCCGAACGGTCAAGGTGACGCCCCGGCCGGACCGTGCGAGGTAACCGTCGTCGGCCAGGCGGCGCACCATCTCGGAGACCGCTTGGGGGCTGTGCCCGAGCCGCTCGACGAGTCGGGCCTGGATGACGTCCACGCCCTCCTCGGCGAGAGAGTGGATTGCCTCGAGGTACTCCTCGAGCGGCGGGTGGAATCCGTCCGCCATCACCGTCGAGCGTACCCGCGTCCGGCGCCCGCGCTCCGGTGCCGTGCCGAGGTCGGGTCGAGATCGGGCCGCGACCACGCGTGTCGAGGACTTACCATCGGCCCGTGGCCACCTACTTCCTCCTCGACGGGCACTCACTCGCATTCCGCGCCTGGTTCGCCCTGAAGGAGGCGGGCATGAGCACGTCGTCCGGCCAGGAGACCCAGGCCGTGTACGGGTTCGTGTCGATGACGACGAAGCTGCTCGCGGACTTCGACCCCGCGGGCATGGCCGTCGCGTTCGATCGGCACGAGCCGACGTTTCGCGACGAGATCGTCGACGACTACAAGGCCGGCCGCCCGCCCACGCCCGAGCCGCTCGTCGCTCAGGTGGAGCTGATCCGCACACTCGTGGAGGCTCTCGGCATCCCCGCGGTCGACAAGGTGGGCTTCGAGGCCGACGACGTGATCGCGACCCTCGCGACGTCGCTTCGCGACCGTGGCGACGACGTCGTCGTCGTGACCGGCGACCGTGACGCGTACCAGCTCGTCGAGGATCCGCACGTCAAGGTCCTCTACAACAGGCGTGGTGTCTCCGACTACGTCCTGTACGACGAGGCCGGGATCCTCGAGCGCACCGGCGTGCGGCCCGCGCAGTACCCGCTGCTCGCGGCGTTGCGCGGCGACCCGTCGGACAACCTCCCGGGCGTGCCGGGCGTGGGGGAGAAGACCGCCGCGAAGCTCGTGAACACCTACGGCGACCTCGAAGCGATCTACGCGCACCTCGACGAGTGCACGCCGAAGCTTCGTGAGTCGCTCTCCGCGCACGAGGTGCGCGTCCGCCTGAACCTCCGGCTCACGCCCGTCGTCCGGGACGTCCCGCTCGCTCTCGACCTCGACGAGCTCGACCTCGGGCGCTTCGACCGGCCTGCTCTCGACGCGCTCTTCGCGTTCCTCGAGATGCGCACGCCCCGCGATCGCCTCGTCGCCGTCCTCGACCGCTTCGACGCGGCTCATGGCGGAACGGGCCAGATGACTCCCGACGACGCCGAGGAGCCGGTCTCCTTCCCGGTCGTGATCCTCGAGGAGGTGGCGAGCGCGACAGCCTGGCTCGGACCGGTCGCGGCGCGGCGCGGCGCGGTCTCGGTCGAGCCGTCGTGGGCCGGGCAGCCGGGCCGGTCCGCCCTCGCCGGCATCGCGGTCCTCGAGGAAGGTCGGTCCGAGGTCGGGTGGGTCGCGGGCGGAGTCATCGCCGAGCCCCCCGTCACCGACGTGCTGCGAGAGGTGTTCGGCACCGGCGCCGCAGGCA
>DATLRJ010000024.1:0-40859 GCA_035534715.1 Acidimicrobiales bacterium
TTCGACTACAGCCTCGCGCCGCACCCGACGATCCCCTTCATCGACACGACGCGCGAGCGTTACGACATGTGGCTTCTCAAGCGCTACGGGTTGCCCTCCTTCTACTGGAACGTCATGCTGCGCGGGCTCGGCTGACGTCGACCGGCCCCTACCTCGAGCGAGCGACGGGTGCAGCGGTGCGCGATGCGTTCGGCCGCGCCGTGAGCCGAAAGCCCGCACCGGCTGGACGGAGACGTCCCCGGCTCTCTCCGGGCATCCGCCAGGTGCGCCTCGTCGGACGAGGTCGTGGTGGTGCCTGCCAACCGCTGTACCGACCACGGAGCTCCTCCGGTCGACAAGGACCCACGGTCACGCCGGCCGCGGTGGATCACAACCGTGGCGTGATCGGCCAGCCGTATCGGGAGACGCGATGCCGCGCGCCCATCTCCAGGACAGGACCCGCACGCTCGCGACGGTACGGCATGTTGACGCCGAGCCCGACAGGAGCCCCTTTCGGGCGCCCGTGACCCGCTCACCTCGACTACCGGATCGGAGGTGGCGAGCACGACACCACTCCCCATCTGGAGCCCACGACCGCACCTTGTGCGACCTGGCGGATCGCCCCTCGAGGGATTCGTCGACGTGACGCTGCGCATCGTGGTCCGATCTGAACGATGAGGCGGGCTCGGCCGATCATCACGACCTCGGTCGCCGAGGAGCGTCCCGTATAGGTCGCCTTGGCTTCCACGAGCGCGCCGACCTCGTGAAGCGGCCACGGGAGGTCGTGTGAGTGTCCGAACCTTCCCCGGACGCGCGCATCGGCGTTCCGGGGTGCCTGCTCCTCGGGAGCCTAAGGAGGCCGCCCAGTTATGTCAAGCTGCTTTATGTAAGGTGACCTGATACGCGCGAGGCCGGGGTGACGAGTGCATCGAGAGCGACCACGCCCTCGCCCTTGGCGAGGACGAGGAGAGGGTTGATCTCGATCTCACCGATCGCCGGGGAGCAGCGAAGGATCGCGCCGACGGTCTCGACGGCCTCGACGAGCGCGCTCAGGTCGCGCGGCGTGACACCGCGTGCACCTCGGAGCACAGCGGCGCCTCGGAGTCTGCGAATGCCTGCGGCGATCTCGGTCCGGTCCGCGTCCGCCGGGAGCACTATGGCGTCGTCAATGATCTCGGTCCAGACGCCGCCCATGCCGACGACGACGTGAGGGCCCCACGACGGGTCGCGACGCGCGCCGAGGAGCACCTCGACCCCGCCGGATAGTGCCTTCTCGACGAGCACGCCGTCGACGCGCGCGTCCGGGCGAGCCGCCGCCACGGTGGAGCGCAGAAGCGCGTAACGCTCGGCGACGTCACCCGCGTGCGCTACGGACACCACGCCACCGACGTCGGACTTGTGCGCGACGTCCGGCGAGACGATCTTCAAGACGACGGGACAGCCGAGCGCGAGCGCCGCGGCGACCGCGTCCTTCGGGTTCGTCGTGAGGACGCCCGCGGGGACGGCGATCCCCGCGTCGGCGAGCAGCGACTTCGCCTCGCGCTCGCCGAGCGTTGCATCGGCGGCGACCTCGATCGACGCGACCTGTCGGGGCCGCGCTCGCGACCTCGCCATGCGTACCGCTCGCGAGACGTCGGCGATGTCGCGAGCGGCGCGAAGTGCTCGCTCCGGAGAGCGGAACAGCGGCACCGACGCGTCGAGCACCCGGAGGCGGCGGGCGTCGGGGATCGCCGATTCCCCACCCATGATCGTGTAGATCACAGGCTTGTCTGCCGCGCCGAGCACGGGCAGCAGCGCGTCGACCTGCTCGTCTCCCTGCGCGTCCGAGCCAGGCATCGCGGAGACGATGAGCGTGCCCACCTCGCCCGCGTCGAGCAATACGGACGCGACCCGTGGGTAGAGCGAGGGATCGTTCAGCCCCATCGCCGTGATGTCGACGGGATTGCTCGCCGTCGCGAAGGACGGGAGCTCGGTCGCGAGCGTGGCGAGCGTCGCCTCGCCGAGCTCGGGCAGCTCGATGCGCTCCGATTCGCAGATGTCGATCGCGAAGGTCTTCGCAGCGCCGGAGTCCGTCATGAACGCGACGCCGTCGACGTGCGGGAGGCGGCAGCGCGCGATCACGCCCGCTGTGTCGACGATCTCGTCGAGCGAGTCGACGAAGAGCACACCTTCGCGCCCGAGCACAGCCCTCAGAACCTCCTGGTCGCCTGCGATCGCGCCCGTATGGGTGAGCGACGCGGCCTTCGCCCGATCGCCGCGACCGGTGTGGAGCACGCACAGGACGGTGTCGCGCTCGCGCGCCGTGCGGGCGAGCGCGAGGAACTCGGCGGGCTGCCTGATCTGTTCGACGAGCAGGACGACCGCGCGCGTCGCGTCGTCCTCGAGGACCACGCGCACGAAATCCTCGATCCCGAGGACGGCCTCGTTGCCGGTCGAGACCGCGAACCTCACCGTCGTGTCCTGCGCCATCGCGGCATAGGTGAGTGCGAGCGACATCGCGCCGCTCTGCGCGACGACCGCGATCCCTGGTCGATCGGAGCGGCGGTTCGGCGAGACGTCGCCGAATGTGAGCGGCACCCCGTCGGCGAAGTTCACCAGACCGAGGCAGTTCGGCCCCGCGAGTGCAACACCGTGGCGAGCGGCGACGGCTGCGAGCGTGGCCTGCTCGGCCACACCCGCGTCGTCGATCTCGGCGTATCCGGAGGAGAAGACGACGACGCCTCCGATCCCGCGGCGCCCCGCCGCGTCGACCGCGTCGGCAACACCGGCGCGCGGGATCGCGAGGATCGCGGCGTCGACGCCTGCGGGGAGTTCGTCGATGGAGGGCACGCAGTCCCGTCCGCCGATCTCGCTGCGCGTGCGGCTCACGAGGTGGACCTCGCCGCGGTACCCGAAGCGTTCGAGGAGCACGAGGGGTGCTCCGCCGATGGACGCTCGCTCGCTCGACGCGCCGACGATCGCGATCGAGCGGGGGCGCAGCAGGCGCCGGATCGCCTCGTCACCCGGTCGGGCCGCCGTCTCGGGCGGTTCAGTCACGCTTGTACGCGCCGAGACCCGGTCGGAAGGACTTCTCGTCGAGGAACTGGCTCATTCCCTGCTCGCGCCCATGCTCGGGATCGTTGGCGATCGACTGGTCGAGCTTCGCGTAGAGGTACTCCTCGGATACCTCCCACTCCATCGAGCGCGCGCGCTTGAATCCCGTCTTCGCGGCGTCGAGCACGACCGGGTTCATCCCCGCGAGGTGCACCGCGAGCTCGGCGGTGCGCGGCCGCAGCTCGTCGCGCGGCACCGCCTCGTTGACGAGCCGCATCGCCGCCGCCTCGGCGCCGGTGAAGGTCTTGCCGGTCATGATGTGGTAGAGGCCATCGCGTGGCGGGACCATCTCGGCAAGCGCCCGCGAGACGATCGAACCCGGCGGGATGCCCCAGTTGACCTCGGACAGACCGAAGATCGCGTCCTCGGCCGCTATCGCGAGGTCGCACGCGACGAGCGGTGTGAACGCTCCACCGAAGCACCATCCGTTGACCATCGCGATCGTCGGTTTCGGGAAGAACATGAGCCTGCGGTACTGCCACTCGTTCGACGTCCGGCGCGACCGGGTGCGGGCGATCGGGCCGCCCGCGTCGACATCGCGGAAGTACTCCTTCAGGTCCATCCCCGCCGAGAAGGAGTCTCCGGCACCCGTCAGGACGAGGACCCGAGCCCGCTCGTCCCCCTCGACCGCGTCGACGACGTCGAGCATCTCGTCGTTCATGCGTGGGTTCATCGCATTGCGCTTCTCGGGGCGATTGAGCGTCACCCAGGCGACACCGTCGGTGTCCACCTCG
Source organism: Acidimicrobiales bacterium (assembly GCA_035534715.1). Taxonomy (GTDB): domain Bacteria; phylum Actinomycetota; class Acidimicrobiia; order Acidimicrobiales; family Bog-793; genus JAJZBW01. The sequence goes on from DATLRJ010000024.1 coordinate 3,807, forward strand.
GCGATCACCGTGCTCCACTCACCGAGTGGCTCGGCGGGGCTGCCCGTGGCTGGCATCGAGGTCATACACTCTCCTCCGAGTTCGAGATGGCCGCCGTCCGCCGGCGCGGGACGAGAAGGTCGAATGGACCTGTGCCGTGGAGCCCCCACCGCGTCGCCGGCGCTCGTTCAGCCGCTCGCGGCAACATATCAGCTAACTTGATACGAGGTCAACGGCGGGCGGGCGCGGCCGAGCGCTCGCGGAGAGGTTGAGACGGCGAGCTCATGACGGACGCACCGGTGACGAGGTTCAGCTACGTCGTGAAGCGTCTCGAGGCCGCGGTGCGCGCGCACCTCGACGTCATCTGCCGGGAGCACGACGTGACGACGATGCAGTACGTCGCGTTGAGCGTCCTTCGCGTCCACCCCGGCATGTCGTCCGCGCAGCTCGCGTCCCGCTCGTTCGTGAGCCCGCAGTCGGCCAATCAGATGGTCGCCGCGCTCGAGCGCGCTGGGCTGATCGAGCGGGAACCCCGCGAGCGCAATCGTCGCGTCCTCGAGATCAGCCTCACCGACAAGGGGATCGCGATGCTCGACGCGTGCGAGGTCGCCGTCGACGAGTTCGAGGAACGCATGCTCCGCGGGTTGGGCGAGCCGGCGATGCGTTCCTGCCGCCAGACGATGAACGCCTGCATCCGCAACCTCAGCGTGCGCTAGCCGCTGGCGGATCGTCGACCGGGTGAGGGCTGTAGTGTCCGCCGTGGCGCGAGCCGCGCGGCCTGCGTGCGCGCGGCCTGCGCACGGGCGGCGATCGAGCGGAGCGGATCGAGGAAGGGAGACCAGGCTCGTGGGACGAGTGGTCGTGGCGACGAGACGGCGGGCCGCGTGGCCGCGGTGACCCGATGGGCACGGTTCGCGGGCGCGAGCGGCGCCGGCTTCGGGACCGTCGACGGAGACGTCCTGACCGTGCACCGAGGTGACATGTTCTCAGGCTCGGAGCCCACCGGCGAGCGACTGGCGCTCGACTCGCTCGAGCTTCTCGTCCCGTGCGCCCCGACGAAGATAATCGGCCTGTGGAACAACTTTCGAGCGGCCGCCACGAAGCAGGGCCTCGGGATGCCCGTCGAACCGCTGTACTTCATCAAGCCGCCGTCGTCGCTCCTCGCACACGGTGGGACGGTGGTCCGGCCACGCTCCTACCGCGGTCGCATCCTGTTCGAAGGTGAGCTCGGAATTGTGATCGGCCGCACCTGCGTCGACGTCGAGGTGGAGGGAGTCGACGACGTCGTGTTCGGCTACACCTGCGTGAACGACGTCACGGCGCTTGACCTCATCGAGCAGGACCCATCGTTCGCGCAGTGGACGCGCGCGAAGGGCTTCGACACCTTCGCCGTGATCGGTCCGGTGATCGCCACGGGGCTCGATCCCGGCACGCTCCGGGTGACGACCTCCGCGGCCGGTCGGACCCGCCAGGATTATCCCGTGAGCGACATGATCCTTTCGCCGCACGAGATCGTGAGCCTCGTGTCGCGCGACGTCACGCTCGTCGCCGGCGACGTCATAGCGTGTGGCACCTCGCTCGGTGCCATGCCGATGCGCCCCGGGACGCCGATCGACGTTGCGGTCGAGGGCATCGGGGTGCTCACGAGCACGCTCGGCGCGGAGCTCGCGGTCGACGGGCGGCCCGGCTCGGGCTGAACCTCACAGGCCGAGCTTCGCCGCGAGCCCAATCCGCTGGAGCTTGCCCGTGGCCCCCTTCGGGATCTCCAAGACGAACACGATCCGCCGCGGGACCTTGAACGCCGCGAGCCGCTCGCCCAGGTATTGGCGCAGGTCCAGCTCGCTCGCATCGTGGCCGTCGGCGAGCACGACAGCCGCGCCGACCTCCTCTCCGAGCTTCTCGTGCGGGATCGCGAACGTGACCGCCTCGGAGACCGCCGGGTGGCGAAGCAGCACCTCGTCGACCTCGATCGGCGAGATCTTCTCGCCGCCGCGGTTGATCTGCTCCTTCAACCGGCCGGTGAGGAAGAGGTACCCGTCGCCGTCCAGAAAGCCCTCGTCCCCGGTCCGGAACCACCCCGCCGTGAATGCGGCAGCGTTTGCGGAGGGGTTGGCCTCGTACCCGTCGACGATCGTCGCGCCTTTGATCGACACCTCGCCGCGCGTCCCGGACGGAGCGATCTCGTCCTTCTCGTCGAGGATGGCGAGCTCGATGCCCGTTGCGACGCCGACCGAGCCCGGCTTGGCCGGGGACGGGGGGAGCGGGTTCGAGGTCATCTGGTGCGTCGCCTCGGTCATCCCGTAGGCCTCGATGACGGGCACGGCGAACAGGTCCCCCAGCGCGTCGAGCACTGGCCGGGGAAGTGCAGCGGACGACGATCGCACGAAGCGCAGGCTCGTCAGTCGTGGCCCGGGCGCACGGGCGAGAACCATCTGGTGGATCGTCGGGACGGCGCTGTAGAAAGTGGGCTGGAGCTCGTCGACCCAGCGGTGGAACGCGAACGCGTCGAATCCCGGGCTGCACACGACGGAGCCACCGGCGGACAGCGGGGCGAGCAGCCCTGCCATGATCCCGTGGATGTGAAAGAGAGGCATGACATTGAGCGAGCGGTCCGTCTCGGAAAGGCCGAGGGCGGCAGCGATGTTGCGCGCGGAGCGGTAGAGGTTGCGCTGACGGAGCGGGACGATCTTCGGCCTCGACGTGGTGCCCGAGGTGTGGAGCACGAGCGCCTGATCGCCCGGTCCGGGGCGATCGTCGCGCTGACGAGGTGCTGCCGGCCCGACGAGATCGATCGCGAGCCCCCCTCCGCGTACGGCGATCGCGATCGTCCCAGAAGGAGCGGCGGCGTGTGCCGCGGGAGCACCGCCCTCGACGGTGACGAGCGCCGACGCGTGGAGGTCGTCTAGATAGAACCGGAACTCGTCCTCCCGATAGTTCGGGTTCAGGGGCGCCGCGCACCCGACGGCCATCGCTGCGAGAAGCACGAGGGCGATCTCCGGACCGTTCGGGAGCACGACCGCGATCCGGTCGTTGGGGCCGAGGCCGACGCGCCGTAGCGATGCGGCGAGCCGCTCGACCTCGCGGCGCACGGTGGCGTGATCGATGCTCTCGCCGGTCACGGTCACGAGCGCGGGCCCCGACGCGGACGGAGGGAGCAGCGCGCTTACGGTGCCGGCCTCGGTCGGCGCGCCACACGCGCCGTTGACATCGGGTCTGCCATTGACGCCGGACATCTCGCTGACCGCACCTCCTGCCGACCGCCCCGGTCGTCGGGACATGATCGCACTACGCCGAGCGCGTCACATGACGGCGCACCCGGCCCAGCGCGGACCGCGCCCGGCGACCCGCCAACGCTCATCTGATCTAATGGGGCCGTGCGCGTGTGCATCGTGGGGGCGGGGGCCATCGGCGGCCTGCTCGCGGCTCGCTTGGCGCTGTCGGGGCAGCAGGTCAGCGTGTTCGCGCGTGGCGACAACCTCGAGGCGATAACGGCCCGGGGGCTCCGGCTCACCGAGCCCGACGGGTCCGTCGCGGTCGCGACCGGGATCGAGGCGTCCGACGACCTCCGCCGTCTCGGACCGCACGACCTCGTCGTGCTCGCCCTGAAGGCGCACCAGATCGCCGCCATCGCCGACGACCTGCCGCTCCTCTACGATGCCGGCACCGTGGTCCTCCCCTTGCAGAACGGTGTCCCGTGGTGGTTCTTCCAGAAGTTCCCGGGGCCCTTCGCCGGCCACCGGCTCCGCTCTCTCGACCCCGACGGTGCGCTCGAGCGGTCTATCCCGGTCGATCGCATCGTCGGGTCGATCGCATACCCCGCGGCGGATCGGGACGCGCCCGGGGCGGTCCGTCTGGTCGAAGGTGACCGCTTCCCCGTCGGCGAGCTCGACGGCGCACGGTCCCCGCGAGCGGGCGCGATCTCCGAGGTGCTCTCCCACGCCGGCTTCACGTCGCGCGTGCTCACCGACATCCGCTCGCACCTGTGGGTGAAGGCGTGGGGCAACCTCGCGATGAACCCGATCAGCGCCCTCACCGGCGCGACGCTCGCGGAGATCTGTCGCTTCCCCGCCACCCGTGCGCTCGCCGCGCGGATGATGCTCGAGGCGTCCGACATCGCGGAGAAGCTCGGCCTACGCCTTCGTCTCTCGGTCGAGCAGAGGATCGTCGGGGCGGAGAAGGTCGGTGACCACAAGACTTCGATGCTGCAGGACCGGGAGGCCGGCCGTCGCCTCGAGATCGACCCGCTCGTCGGAGTGTTCGTCGAGCTCGGCGAGCTGACGGGTACGCCGACGCCGGCGACGACGACGGTCTTCGAGATGGTCTCGCTTCTGGACTCACTGCAGGTCGGAGCGGCAGCGAGCAGGTGACGTCGAGAGCGCGGCGGGCCGCCTCCTGGCGGCCGTCGCCGGCAGGGTCGCCGATGCGCGTCGAGGGATCGCAGCGCGTCGAGGAACACGGGAATGTCCGCGAGTAGGGAGTGCGATGGGCGACGAACCGAAGGTGCTGGTCAGTGGGCTCACAGTCGACAAGGAGCTGTTCGACTTCGTCGTCGACGACGCGATCGTCGGCTCCGGCGTCACCGCCGAGGAGTTCTGGGACGGCATGGCCGAGATCGTGCGGGACCTCGGGCCGCGTCATCGCGAGCTGCTCGCGACGCGTGCCGCTATGCAGGAGTCGATCGACAGCTGGCACCGCGAGCACGCGGGCGAGCCCCACGACGCGGTCGCCTACCGCAAGATGCTCGACGCGATCGGCTATCTCGTGCCGGAGGGCGAGCCGTTCTCGATCGACACCTCGCACGTCGATCGCGAGATCGCGGACGTGGCTGGACCGCAGCTAGTCGTGCCGTCGACGAACGCACGCTACGCGCTCAACGCCGCGAACGCTCGCTGGGGCTCGCTCTACGACGCGCTCTATGGCACCGACGCCCTCGGCGACCTGCCGGCGGGCGGCCCCTACGACGCGGCACGCGGCGCGCGTGTCGTCGACTGGGTGCGCGGCTTCCTCGACGACGTCGTGCCGCTCGAGCACGGCTCGCACCGCGACGTCGTCGCGTACACGGTCACGAGCGGCGCGCTCACGGCCGAGCTCGTGGACGGCGCGGTCGGCGTCCTGCTCGACGATGCGCCCTTCCGGGGCTTTCGCGGCGAGCCGGCCTCTCCGTCGGCTGTGCTGCTCGAGCACCACGGCCTCGGGATCGAGATCGTGATCGACCGGACCCATCCCGTCGGCGCCGGCGACCCGGCGGGAGTCGCCGACGTCGTGCTCGAGGCTGCCGTGACGACGATCGTCGACTTCGAGGACTCGGTCGCCACGGTCGACGGGCGCGACAAGGTCGCCGCGTATCGCAACTGGCTCGGCCTCATGACGGGCGAGCTCACCGAGGACGTCACGAAGTCGGGCCGCACGTTCGTCCGCCGGCTCGCCCCGGACCGCACCTACACGGGCCGCGACGGCTCGACTGTCGTGAAGCGGGCGCGTGCGCTCCTGCTCGCGCGCAATGTCGGGCACCTCATGACGACGCCGGCCGTGCTCGGTCCAGACGGGAGCCAGATCCCCGAGGGGATACTCGACGCCATGGTCACTGTGCTCGTCGCGACGCACGACCTTCGCCGCCCCGAGCACGAGCGCAACTCGCCCGCCGGCTCGGTCTACGTCGTCAAGCCGAAGATGCACGGCCCGGACGAGGTGGCGCTCACCGACGCGCTCTTCACCGCGGTCGAGCGCGTCCTCCACCTCGCGCGCCACACGGTGAAGGTGGGCATCATGGACGAGGAGCGCCGGACCACGGTCAACCTGAGCGAGTGCATCCGCGCGGCCGGATCGCGCCTCGCGTTCATCAACACCGGCTTCCTCGACCGGACGGGAGACGAGATCCACACCTCGATGCGCGCCGGTGCGATGGTGCGCAAGACCGACATGCGCTCCGAGCGCTGGATCGCCGCGTACGAGGACTGGAACGTCGACGTCGGTCTCGCGTGCGGGTTACGCGGCCGCGCCCAGATCGGCAAGGGCATGTGGGCGGCTCCCGATCGCATGGCCGACATGCTCGAGCAGAAGATCGGCCACCCGAGAGCCGGGGCCAATTGCGCGTGGGTGCCATCGCCGACCGCCGCGACGCTGCACGCGACGCACTACCACCGCGTCGACGTACGGGCCCGCCAGGACGCGCTCGCAGGCGCGCGCCGCGCGTCACTCGCGGACCTGCTCGCGATCCCCGTTGCGCCCGAGGTCTCGTGGACCGAGGCCGAGCGCCTCGCCGAGATCGACAACAACATCCAGGGCATCCTCGGATACGTCGTGCGCTGGATCGACCAGGGTGTCGGCTGCTCGAAGGTGCCGGACATCCATGGCATCGCCCTGATGGAGGACCGCGCGACCTGCCGGATCTCCTCGCAGCACGTCGCGAACTGGCTCCTGCACGAAGTTGTGACCGACGAGATGGTGCGCGACTCGTTCCGGCGAATGGCCACCGTCGTCGACGCGCAGAACGCCGGTGACCCTGCGTACACACCGATGGCGCCCGCGTTCGACGGCATCGCGTTCCTCGCCGCGAGCTCTCTCGTGTTCGAGGGGACGACTCAGCCCTCCGGCTATACCGAGCCGATCCTCCACGCACGCCGGGCCGAGAAGAAGCGAGAGAGCGCCGCCCACACCTCGTGACCGCGCGCCGGACGCGGGCCGCACGGTGTCCGGCTCCGCCCGGATCGTCGTCGCTCGCTCGAGAGCTCCGCTACGGCCACAGCTGCGTGCCGAGCCCCGACGCCCGAGCGATGGGACGCGAGATCGCGGCGCGCAGCGACGCCTCGGATGCGACGACGGTGACGTGCTCGCGAGCGCGCGTGACCGCCGTGTAGAGCAGCTCCCTCGTGAGGATCGGCGACGGGGCCGCGGGAAGGGTGACCACGACGCGACGAAACTCCGATCCCTGGCTCTTGTGGATCGTCGTCGCCCACCACGTGTCGACGCTCGGCAGCTGCGACGTGGCGAACGAGCGCAGTCCGGCTGGCCCGGGGAACACGACGGCCGGGCGACCGTGCCCGGGCGCGACGACGCCCACGTCGCCGTTGAAGAGGCGGTGCGCGTAGTCGTTGCTCGTGACGACGACGGGACGACCGACGTACCAGCCGTGGCCGATCGCGGCCTCCGGCAGCGCGATCGCGGCGAGCGCCTCTATGCGGGCGGTGACGCGCTCGACGCCGAGGCCGCCGTGGCGCGTCGCGCACAGGACCGTGAGGTCGCCCGCTAGCTCGAGTGCCCCGGTCGCGTCGCCCTCGCGAGCGAGCCGCACGACGGCGATCGCGTGCGCCGCGAGCTCATGCTCGATCTGCTCGATCCGGTCGTCGTCGGGCCGGACCCAGTCGGCCTCGCCGCAGTCAGGGTCGCGCAGGATGTCGATCGCGCGCTGCGGGTCACCGGTGCGGACGGATTCGGAGAGCGACGCGATCGCGGAGCCGGCTCCGAAGCGGTGGACCCGTTCGAGCAGCACGACGCTGCCGGCGAGCGGCCCGGCCGCCGTGCCTACTGTCGCCGGTCCGACGATCTCCCCGAGAACCGCGCCCGCTTCGACGCTCGCGAGCTGATATGGATCGCCGACGAGAACGACGGTGGCCTCCGGCCTCACCGCGTCGAGAAGCCGCGCCATGAGGGGGAGCGACACCATCGAGCTCTCGTCGACGACGACGAGATCGTGGGGGAGCGGGTTGCGGCGGTCGTGGCGAAAGCTGCCACCCGGACGCCCGCCGAGGAGCCTGTGCAGCGTCGATGCCTCCGCGTGAAGGAGGAGCTCCGCGGTCGCGGCGGAGCCGGGAGCGCTCCCGGACTCGCTGCGGAGCGCGACGGTGAGCCGGGCCGCGGCTTTGCCCGTCGGCGCGGCGAGCGCGACGTCGAGTGGGCGGCCGGCCGCCGACGAGAGCTCGAGAACCGCGGCGAGCAGCCGTGCGATGGTCCGGGTCTTTCCCGTTCCCGGGCCGCCGCCGACGACGGCGAGCCGATTCGAGAGAGCGAGCTCGACGGCCGTGCGCTGTCTGTCGGGCGCGTCCGTTCCCTGCGGGCCGAAGAGCGAGTCGAGCACGATGGCCGTGGCCGCCGGAGTCCCGAGCGGGCGGCGCGCCGTGGCGGCCCGCTCGAGCAGAGCGTCCGCGACGCGCTGCTCGAAGTGCCAGTAGCGGTCGAGGTAGAGGCGGCCCCCGTCGAAGACGAGGGGAGCGGTTGTGTCGCCCGGAGGATCGCCCGGACTGCGCACCGCGGGACTCGAGAGGAGCGCGTCGCTCCACTCAGAAGGATCAGGCCATTCGAGGGTCGCGTCCGCGTCGATGCGGGCGTCGTCGACGACGGTCGTCCGAGCAGCGTCCGCGAGCACGACGCAGACGTGCCCGTACTGCGGCGCCCGCGCGGCGAGCGCGACCCCGAGCAGGACGGTGGTCCGGCTCTCGCCCGTCGCTCGGGAGACGGCTGCGGCGACGTGGAGCTCGGGCGCGCCGAGCACTCCCGCGTCCACGAACGGGGCGAGGGAGCCGACCGGCGGTGCGAGTAGGGGTCGCGGCGCCCTCATCGTTGCTCCCCTACGGCGACGAGACGTCCGTCGAACAGATCGCTCAGGTCCGAGACGAGACGTGGAGGGATCGCCCACACGAGGACACCGCGGGCCACGCCGTCGGTGGCGGGCGTGCTCGCGCCCGACATCCCGCGGACGAAAAGGTAGGCGGCGCCCGCGAGGTGCGTCGCGGGGTCGTAACGGCGCACCCGCCAGCGCAGGTAGCGGTGGAGCGCGACAGCGTAGAGCAGGGCCTGGAGCGGATAGTGGTGCTCGTCCATCGCAGCGACGAGCCCGGCCGGCGCGTAGTCCGCCGAGCGAGGGAGTCGCGTGCGCGGCCCGAGCGTGTTGGTCTTGTAGTCGGCGAGAACGTAGCGCGCCGCGCTCGCGTCCCCGCCAGAGCCCCCCAGCCGGAACACCGCGTCGATCGATCCGGTCAGGTGACCGGCGAGCTCGACGGAGAAGGGCCCAGCGGCGAGCCGCTCGGCCCAGCCCCGGAGCGGGTCCGTGCGCTCGAGGTGGTGAAGCGCGAGCGCGCCGACGTCGCGCTCCGACGGGTGGTGGCCCGCCCCTCCGAGGTGCATCTCGAAGCTGAGCTCGTCGAGCCGGTCGGCTCGAGCGAAGTCGCGAAGGCGGCGGCCGCCGAGCAGCGCGCCGAGCGGCGTCTCGATCGCGGCACGCAGTCCCCTCACGAGCTCATCGCGGTCGACGGGCCAGCTGCTCCGCGAAAGGCGCTCCTCGACGACGACGCACAGCTCGGCGTCGAGGTCCTCCGCCGCGAAGTCGACGCGCTCCAGCACCTCGTGCACGAGAGTGCCGAACTCCGTCCCCCCGGGGACGGCGCCGAGCGGGAGGTCCGATCCTGCGCTGTCGTCGAGCGGGATCTCGTCGTCGCCGGCATGCTCGTCCGCGGCGCGCGCGTCGCCGAGGCTCTCGTCTGCGGGGTCCACCCACGACGCGGGCTCGCGCTCGACTATCGCCGAGAACGACCACCGGCGCTGGGATCGGTCGAGCTCGCGCGCGAGCGTCGCGATCGCGAGCGGCCGAGGCGCGGTCGGCGTGGCTCGTGGCCCGCGGCGCGCGGCTCGAGTCCGGTCGCGGCCGATCGCGGCGACGGAGATGTCCTCCGACGATCCGAGCGCGCGCGCGACGAGCGGCGCCGCGTCGGCGTCGTCCGGTAGCGGGACACGCGCGCCGGCGAAGCGAGCGGGATCGATCCCGCAGGCATCCCGGGCGAACAGCACGCGGGACAGGCCCGTGAGGTCGCTGTCCTTGGCGTGTGCCCACCACACCGCCGTCTCGTGGCGCGCCCGCGTCAGGGCGACATAGAGAAGTCGGAGGTTCTCGCCCCGCGCCTCCGCTCCCGCCAGATCCCTGCGCTGCTCGTGAGCGGACCGGTCCGGCCACGCCTCGGCCGGCGCGACGTCGATGGTGCGCCGGCCGCCCTCCGGGTCGTGGTAGACGACGCGGCGCGCGGTCGCGAGGCTGCCCCGCCACAGCGTCGGCACGCACACGATCGGGAACTCGAGACCTTTGGCCACGTACACGGTCATTATCTGGACGGCATCGTCTTCGGACTCGACACGTCGGGACGTGACGTCGTCCTCGGGCCCGGTCGGCCTGACGGCGCCGAGCTCGTCGAGCGCGGCGAGCAGGCCGCCGGCGGTCGGCCGACTGTGTGTCGCCCTCGCCTGGAGGAGAGCGGCGACGTGATCGAGGTCGGTGACGTCCCGGTCGCCATCCGGCGTCGCGAGGACGCGTGCGACGACGCCGGACTCCGCGACGACGCGAGCGCAGAGATCGACCGTGCCGTGCGACGCGAGGTCTCGTCCCCACTCGAAGAGCTGCTCGTGGACATCGGCGAGGTCGTCGTCGTCCGCAGAGGCGACGCGCTCGGCCGGCCAGCCGAACCACCACGAGAGCGCGGCGCCGCGAGCACTCGCGGGGTCCCCTGGACGGGCGAGCGCCGTGAGGATCCAGCGCCACTGCATCGCGGCTCGGCTCTCGAGGACGCTGCCGCCACGCGCGACGATCGCCGGGATGCCCCGCTCGCGTAGAGCGCCGTGGACCTGCCTCGACTCCACGTGGGTGCCGACGAGCACGGCGACGTCCGACGGTCGGACGGGGCGGCGGGCGGCACCGTCACCGCGAGCCGGGAGCCAGGCGTCGTCGAGAAGCTCCCCGACGTAGCGGACGAGGTCCTCTCGGATGGCGTCCTCGGCCGACGCGCTCTCGACGAGGCCGGCGCTCGTCCGTCGAATGCCGGGTCCGGTGGCCAGCCGGAGCTGCAGGGCGGGGCGCACGGTGCCCGCACCGGTCGTGACCCGCGTCGTCTCGTGGCCGGCCGCGGCGCGAGGCTGCGGGTAGGCGATGCGCGCGTCGCCGAACGTCGCTCCGGAGAGGAGCCGTCCGGTCGCGCCGAGCAGCGCTGCATCCGAGCGCCAGTTCGTGACGAGCGTCGACCGGCGCGTTCCGGGCGAGCTCGTCGCCGCGAGGTAGGTGTGCACGTCGGCGCCGCGGAACGCGTAGATCGCCTGCTTCGGATCGCCGACGAGCACGAGGCGCGCCCCCTCCTCGTCTCCGTCGCCGGCGAGCTGGGAGAAGATTCCCCACTGCACGGGGTCCGTGTCTTGGAACTCGTCCACGAGGACCACCGCGAAGCGGCGCCGGAGCATCGCCCGTGCCGCGGGGCTCGCGCGAAGCGCGCCCTCGAGCTGGGTGAGCAGGTCGTCGAACGAGAGCGTGCCGGCAAGGCGACGTCGCCGCTCGACGAGATCGACGACCTCGTCGACGACTCGCCGCCACAGAGCGGCGCGTGGGCTCGACTCGACCCCGGGAAGCGGCACCACCGCGATCCCCGGGTTGCCGAGGACGCCCGCCGCGAGCGAGGCGAGGACGTCCGCCCTCGGCAGCGCTCCCGCGGCGTCCGGCTGCTCGACCGCGACGCGGGCGAGGGTGTCCGCGCAGGCCTGGGTGACGAGCTCGCGCGCGTCGTCGACGAGCGTCGCGTCGAGGTCTCCCGGCGACGCCGACCCGAGCGCCGCGAGCATCTGCTGGGCGAAGCCGTGGATCGTCGTGATCGTCGCGGTGTCGAACTCCGAGATCGCCTGCTCGAGCCGGCGCCGCCGAATCTCGACCTCGGTCTCCGCGAGCGCCCGGAGCACGGCGTCGTCGGACGCGAGCGCCGCTGGCGACGCGAGCGCGGCAGCGCCGTCGGCGATCCTCGAGCGAATGCGGTCGCGCAGCTCCGCTGCCGCGGCGCGCGTGAAGGTCACGACGAGGAGCTCGCTCGCGGGTACGCCGGCCTCCGCGACGAATCGCGTCGCGAGCCCGGCGAGCGTGAACGTCTTGCCCGCTCCGGCGCTCGCCTCGATCGCCGTCCGCCCTGTCGGGAGCGGACCGCCGAGGTCGAACTCCGGCTCCGTGGTCATCGGCCGCTCTTCGCGCCGCGCCCGGGTCGGCTCGAGCGAGAGCGCGGCCCGGGTGAACCGGGTACCGGTCGTGCCGAGGCGTCGACGGCCTCCCAGAGGTAGTGGGCGTAGCGGTCCGCGCGGCCAGCTGCTACCCCGGACGGGTCGTCAGGTCGCGCCGGGATCGCGAGGAGCTCCTCGATCGTGGTGCTCCCGTGCGCGATGAGCACGTACTCGCCGTCGCCGTCGCCGAGCCCCTCGCGCGACCGCCACTTCGTCGCTGACGCCGTGCCGTCATAGAGAGAGCGTGACAGCGTCGGGAAGAGGGGCACGGGTTCGCGAAGTGCCCGCCGATAGCAGTCGACGGCGACCTCGAGCCCGCGTACGGCGGCGCGCCGCCGGTCGGCCGGCGTCGCGCCGACGGGCTCGAGCACGAGAGCGTCGACGGCCGTGCCCGAGGCCGCGCGGCGGACGACGGTGCTCCGCCAGCTCGTCTCTGGGTCGCACGCGACTCGGGCGGCGAGCTCGAGCCACGCCTCGAGATGGTGGAGCGGCCGCGCCCGGCTGTAGGTCACACGCGCGGTCCCGGGTCGTTCCCCGTCCCCGCCGTCGTAGACGCTCCCGACGACCCTCGCCCCGTTGCCGAGCTCGACCGCGACGTCGACCGTGCGCACGGGCGCGTCCGAGGTCCCGCAACCGAGCGTCGCCGCAGTGTCGAGGAGGTCTTCGACCTCGGTGACGATCTGCGCGACGGCGAGGTCGCCGAGGCCTCCCGGAGGAAGCGTCCCGAGGCCCCGCTCGTATCGCACCCAGCGGTCCGTCGTCCATCCTGCGCACCGCGCGACGATGAGCCGCTCGGCCACCCGCCAGCGGTCGAGGCCCGCGAGCGCGGTCACGAGGTCGTCTCGCGCGGGCGCCTCCTGCCGCGGAAGGGCGACTCCGAGCCGCTCACGGAAGAACGCCCCGGCAGGATCGCGTAGGAATGCCGCGAGCTCGGCGATCGTGACCACACAGTCGTCGTCGCGTCGCGGCGGGAGCGGGGCGGCGAGGAACGGCGCCGGCTCGTCACGCCGCGAGCGGCGCGCGAGGGCGGCATCGAGCGCCTCGGGGTCGAAGCTCCACGGGCCAGCCGTGCCGAGCGCTCCCGGCTCGAGGCAGCGCTCGTCGAACGCGTGCCGCGGATGGACGACCTCGACGCGGTGAAGGACCGACGCGCCCGGGCGCGCGGCGAGCGTTGCGGCGACCGTGTCGCGCAGCTCGGCGTACGCGACCGACGGCGGCACGGGCTGATTGGTCCGGTCGTCGTGGCCGGTGCGCGTGACGACCAGGTGGTCGCCGGCTGCGAGGACGGCCTCGAGCAGGGCCTGGCGCGCCTCGGAGCGCGGATCGCGATCTCCGAGCCGTGGAGCGGCCGCCGTGAGGTCGTCGCCGTCGCCTGCCGCGCCATCGGTGGCGGCATCGTCGAGCCCGAGGATGCAGACGACCCGGAACGGCAGGCCGCGAAGGGGTGCCAGGGAGCTCACCGTGACCCCTCCGCGAAAGAAGTCCGGGCGGCGTGGTGAACCGGCGAGCCAGTCGGCGAGCAGCCGGCGGACATCCGCGAGCGTCAGCTCGACCTCGGCGTCCCTGGCGCCGACGGTCGCGCCCGCTCCGAGGCCGGTGACGACCTCGTGCAGCCGGTCGAGCTGCCATCGCTGGTCGGTCGGGGCCGAGAGGAACCGATCGGCCGCGGATGCCAGCGTCGTCGACCACTCGCGCGGCGTCTTCGGGCGCGTGACGTCGGCCACGAGCTCGACGAGACGGGCGAGCACCTCAGCGAGCAGACCGGCGAGGCCGATGTCCCCGCTCTCGACGGGGATGGGAGCGATCTCGCCCGCCGCGAGCTCGAGATCGCGCTCGCCGACCGCAACGCCCATCAGGACGCGGTCGACCGCCGTCCGCCACGTGCACGCGGCGAGCTCCCTCGGGAGGCCCCACCGCTCGCGGTGGGCGCCGTCGATCCCCCACCGCACGTTGGCATCGACGATCCACTGCCCGATCGTCTCGAGGCCGCGGTCGTCGAGACCGAACCGCTCCCGCACAGGTCCGAGGCCGAGAAACTCGGTGACCGCGGAGGCGGGGAAGCGACCCGCCGCGAGCGCGAGGAGCGCGTCGAGAGCCGCAAGGACGGGATAGGAGTCGCGGATCGAGCGATCGGCGATCCGGTAGGAGAGGGCGGGTCGTCGGCGCGACGCCGGTCGCACGCCGTCTCGCGATGGCGCCGGCCCTCCCGCAGTCGTGCCGAAGACGGCTTCGACGACGGGGGCGAGCTCGGCGATCGCGGGGCACAGGACGACGACGTCGCGCTCCTCGAGCGTCGGATCGTCCGCGAGGAGGTGGAGGATCGCGTCGCGGACGACCTCGACCTGGCGCGTCACGCCGTGGCACGAGCACAGGGTGACCGATCGGTCGTCCGGGCCGAGCTCGAAGGAGGCGTCCGGCACGACGTCGAGCCGGAGATCGCGCTGGACCCGCTGGAGGAGCGTCTGCGCGCCGGCGCCCGGTGGCGGGCCGGCGTCCTCGGCCACCGCCGCGAGGCCGCGCCCCTCGGCGGCGGCGAGCAGCACCGCGCGCTCACGGTACGGGCGGCCCCATGAGCGGAGCAGGGGGTGGCGCACGACCTGGTCGGAGATGTCGTCACCCCGGCAGAGCTCGTCGCTCGCGGTGGCTCGCGCGAGCGCGCGGACGCGAGACGTCGCCACGGGCGAGGCGTCGAGCAGGTAGCAGTGGACGTCCCGGCGGGCCGCGACGGCATCGACGAGATCGAGGAAGGGACGGCCGCCCGGGAGGGTCGTGATCCCGAACACTGCGATCCGGGCCGGGAGCGCCGGGTCGGCGTCGCCCGAGCGCACGGCCGCGAGCAGGCCGGGAAGCTCCTCGGCAGGGCTCGGCGCGCCGATCCGGGAGCGGACGAGCCGCCACAGGTGGGGCTGCCACGCGTCGCCGGCCGCGATCGCCCGGCCCGCCGCGTCGAGGTCGCGCCCGGCGCTCCAGTGGCGCAGGAGGTCGGGTCGCCGAGCGGCGTACCTGTCGAACAGGTCGGCGACCCGGCGCGCTCGCCCGTACCAGGTCGCGCCCGCCGGCAGCAGCCGGACGGGACCGAGGCGCTCGTCGCTCGCGCCGGCACGCAGCGCCTCGAGCACGGCCCAGACGAGGTGGTCGACGTACCACGGATCCGAGAGCCGCCACGGGCCGGAGGGCCAATCGCGCGCACGCGCCGAGGACGCGCATGCGAGCACGACGTCGCGAAGTGCCCCCGGCGACGTGAACGTGATGTTCGCGCAGACTCCGTCGCCCGACCCGTTGCCGGACGAGCCGAGCGTGCGAGCGAGCTCGAGCCGGAGCCACCGGGCCATCCCCTCTGTCGGGACGGCGACCCACTCGCTCGCCATGGGGTCGGAGAGGGGCTGCGCGAGCAGCCGCGCGAGCTCCGAGGCGAGGGGCCGGACATCGTGGGAGACGCGCAGGTCCAGCACGGTCGCAGGCTACCGAGAGGGTGTGCCGGAGCGCGGGGAGCCTGCTCCTCGCGGCGGGACGGTCACGGCCTGGGGGCGCGGTCAATACATGCATATTGAGTTGCAGGTTTATTCGTCGTGCTGATACACTTTACGTGGTAGCACCAGATGGTCGGCCTGGGAGCCAGGCCGTGCAGGAAGGGAGGAGTCCCATGCTTATGCGTACCGACCCGTTCCGCGACCTCGACCGCCTCGCGCAGCAGATCGTGGGCACCGCGGCTCGACCCGCGACGATGCCGATCGACGCGTACCGCGACGGCGAGGCGTTCGTCGTCCACCTCGATCTCCCCGGGGTCGCCGCCGACTCGATCGACGTGACAGTGGAGCAGAACGTCCTCACGGTCCATGCGGAGCGCACGCGGCCCTCTCCGGAGGGCGTGGAGCTGCTCGTCGCGGAACGGCCGCAGGGCAGGTTCTCGAGGCAGCTGTTCCTCGGCGAGACGCTCGACACCGACAGGCTCGTCGCGTCCTTCGACGACGGCGTGCTCACGCTCACCATTCCGGTGGCCGAGCGCGCGAAGCCGAGGAAGGTCGACGTCGTCCGCCGCTCGCGAGAGCCCGTGGCGATCGGCGCGTGACCCCGTGCAGCGACGCGTCGGGGGGCCGGCAGGCGATCGGATCCCCGACGGAAGCGCTCGGCGCGGCGGGGTGGCCGTCCGCCCCCGCCGCGCCGAGCTCCTCGCTGACATTCGACGACTGGCACGCGCCCGTGTACACCGTGGGGCAGGTCGCGTCGGCGCTCGGTGTCCAGCCCGCTTTCCTCAGGCGGCTCGACAGTGAGGCCGTCGTGACGCCCGCGCGCTCCGACGGCGGGCAACGGCGGTACTCGCGCGTGGAGATCGACCGGATCGCGAAGGTCGTCGCCATGGCCTCGGAGGGGCTGACGCTCGCCGGGATCCGTCGGCTGATCGCACTCGAGCACGAGGTCGCCGGCTTGAGGCGCGAGCTCGCGGAGGAGCGCGCTCGCCGGGGTGCTGCTCAGGCGCCGCCGAGTCCCTGAACGCTCGAGCCGCTGGCCGCGTCGAGCGCGTCGACGAGGGCGAGGCCGCGCCGTGCCCAGCGGATCTCGAGGCGCGAGCGGTCGATGAGGCCTTGGTAGACGTGGACCTTGTAGGCGACTACGGCCTCGTGGAGCTCGGTGGGGACAGTCTCCAGCCGGCGCCTCAGCAGGGCGGTCGCGCGGTTCTCGAGCTGTTCCACGTGGACCTCCCAGCGCCTGAGCTGCTCCTCGTGGTGATCGATGTGCGACTGGTACTGCCGGCGCGCGTTCTCGGTGGGCCCGTACTCGAAGTAGGTCGCCTTGAGCCGGAACGCGTCGCGCTCCGGCACGACCGGCGCGACCGTGTTCACCCACTCGACGAGGTCCGCGATGCCTGCGTCGGTGACCGAGTACGTGCGCTTCGTGCCGCGCGCGCCGCGCGGCTCGGACTGCGCGGTGACGAGGCCGGCCGCCTCGAGCTTGCGCAGCTCCGGGTAGATCTGGGAGTGGGGTGCGTGCCAGACGAACGCGACCGAGCGATCGAACTGCTTCGTGAGGTCGTAGCCGGTCATCGGCTGCACGGCGAGCAGCGCGAGCAGTGCGTGCCTTAGTGACATCTACCGCCTCGGGGATCGTCCGGCCGGCCCGCGTCCGGCGCCGGGGCCTCGCGGCGCGTGCGCGCGCCGCGCGAAATCTACCGCGCTCGCGTCGCCGGGAGCCGACGACGGTGCGCCCGAGGTGGCGTCGCGCGCACGCCGACCTGGTAGGCCGCGGTGCGGCACTGGACCGCGGGCTGGGCGTCGGGTAGGTTCGCAGATATGTTTCTACGTACCTATATCTCTGCGCTGTGAGCAGCGGCGCGCCCGCCGGCGCGGCACGGTCGTGACCCCGCTCGAGCTGACGCTCGCGTGCGCGTCGAACGACCGGACGCGAGCGCTCGAGGACGGGCGGGTGCAACCCGAGGGCATGGCGCTGCGGTGTATCGGCCTGTCGCCCGAGGAGACCTTCTTTCGGATGGTGCGCCATCGCGAGTTCGACGTGGCCGAGCTGTCGTTGTCGACCTACGTCCTCACCCTCGAGGACGGCGCCCCTTTCGTCGCGATCCCGGTCTTCCCCTCCCGGGCCTTTCGCCACAACGGCATCTACGTGAACTCTGCCTCAGACGTGAAGGAGCCGGCCGACCTCGTCGGCGGCACGGTCGGAGTCGCCGAGTACCAGCTCACCGCCAACGTCTGGATTCGGGGGATCCTCGCCGAGTTCCACTCCGTCCCCGTCGGAGCCGTGCGCTACATGACCGGGGGGCTGCACGAGCCGGGCCGGGTCGAGAAGGTCGAGCTGCCCGGCTTGCCGGCCGGTGTCGAGGTCGTCATGAGCCCGCCCGGCCGCACGCTCGCGGGAATGCTCGTCGACGGCGAGATCGACGCGATCTACACGCCCCGCACCCCCCAGCCCTTCCTCGACGGCGACTCACGTGTGCGCCGCCTCTTCCCCGACGTCCGTGCCGTGGAGGAGAGGTACTTCGAGCTCACGGGCATCTTCCCGATCATGCACGTCGTCGTCGTCCGCCACGAGGTGTACCAGGCGCACCGGTGGGTGGCGGGCTCGTTGCTCAAGGCCTTCACCCAGTCGCGCGACCTCGCCCTCGCCGACCTCGACGAGACCGCGACACTCCCGCTCATCCTTCCGTGGATATACGAGGACATCGCCCGCGTTCGCTCCGTCATGGGCAGCGCGTTCTGGTCGTACGGGATGAACCCGGGCAACGAGCTCTCGCTTCGCACCTTCCTCCGGTACTCTGCCGAGCAGGGGCTCGCGAGCCGACAGCTCGAACCGGCCGACCTCTTCGCGCCGGAGACGCTCGACACCGTCGTCGTCTGAGCGCCGCGTCGTTCGGCGCGCTCCCCGGGAAGGCGCGTGGCCGCTGCTCGCCCCGGGCTCCGGCGCGAAGGGAGCTACGCGAGCGCCCGTGTGCGCCGAGCGCCGCGCCGCGCAAGGATGGGCGGCCGGCGGCAGCGCCGACGCGCGCCGCCCACGATCCACCGGGTGCCCGTGCGTACCCGGACCTACCAGCTAGACGGAGGTAACGCGAGATGGCAGAAGTCCACGACGTCGTGCTCGGGAGCGGGGACGGCGAGTTCCCTGGGGCCGCGAGCGTGCCGGAGGGCGAGCCGAGAGGCGGCGTCGTCGTCGTTCAGGAGGCGTTCGGGCTGACGTCGCACATCCGCTCGATCTGCGGCCGGCTCGCGGACGCGGGCTATCTGGCCGTCGCGCCCGCGCTCTTCCACCGCGTCGGCGCGCCGGTGTTCTCCTACGACGAGATCGCGCAGGCGAGGCCGCTCCTCCAGGGCCTCGACGGCGACGAGATCCTTGCCGACCTCGGCGCCTCCTTCGCCTATCTCGGTGCCGAGGGGCTCCCGATCGGCAGGTGCGCGGTCGTCGGCTTCTGCATGGGTGGCTCGGTGGCCCTCGTCGCGGCGACGAAGGTGCCGATCGGCGCCGCCGTGACCTACTACGGCGGCGGGGTCGCGGAGTCGCGGTTCGGGTTTCCACCCCTCGCGGAGATCGCGCCGTCACTCGCCGTTCCCTGGCTCGGACTGTTCGGCGACGAGGATGCGTCGATCCCCGTCGACCAGGTCGAACGGCTGCGCGCCCAGTCGCTCCTCGCGCCGGTGGCGACCGAGCTCGTTCGCTACCCCGACGCCGGCCACGGCTTCAACTGCGACGACCGCGGGTCGTACGCGGAGGGCGCGGCCACCGACGCGTGGGCTCGCACGCTTGCGTGGCTCGACGCGCACCTGCCGCGGCCGTGAGCCGTGTGCGCCGGCGACGTCACGAGCCCCTTCGCGGAGCGAGGATGATCGCTCAAACAGATCAGTCTGATCTATCATAGCTGTTTGCGAGATCTCCCGAGGTCCGGGACACTTGTCCTGACCGAGCACCGCACCAGAGCGCGCTGACGACGCGCGCACGGGCGGTCGGCACCAGGGAGGCCCAGACATGGAGAACGAGACGGCGCAGGGACGGCCCGGCGGGTGGTACGTGTCGCGGGTTATCAGCTTCCCCGCGGCGAAGGTTCGCGCACTCGGGCCGCTCGGCGGGGTCGTCGCGCCCGACGGCGCGACGCTGCGCGTCGGAGCCCCCCTCGAACGGGCGCTGCCACTCGAGGACCACGTCTCCTACGAGGCGACGTTGACGCCGCGCGGGCGCAGGTCGCGGCGCGTGAAGGTCGAGCTCCTCGTGAGCCGGTACTCTGCCGGCCTCGCCGAGGTCGGCATCCGCCCCCTTGGCCGCGTGCCGGAGCGACGCCTCGGCGTCGAGCAGTACTTCGACGCCGTCTGGTCCGTGCTGGACGCGCTCGCGAGGCGAGACTGGGCAGAGCGCGTCCCGGCCGAGCAGGTGGGAGCGCTACAGAGCGCGGCACGGCGGCTCGCCCGGGCGTCGTAGGTCGCACACCGCCCCTCGCGGGCCGGTGTCGCGAGCGGGACGGCCCCGCAGGCGCGACCGCAGCGCGGCTCGTGCCGAGGATGCCGTCGCCCGACGGCGGCCGGGGCCGCGGCGTCCGCGACCACTCGGGCGTCCACCGCGAGCTGGACGCTCTCGCCTCCGCCTCTCGGTGTCGAGCCGGGGGGACGTCGTCCTCGGAGCGTCGCGGGCGTGCCCCTCGGACGGGTCGACGCCGCGCGCCGCGCTCGCACCGTTCGACGCGGTCGCGCGCGCCGCGTCGCGTGCCGGGCCACCATCAGGTGGCCCGGGTAGCATCTCGCGGATCACGTCGGCCTCGTCGAGCCCGGCGAGCTCGGAAGGGGGCAGTGATGGCGCCGATCACCATCGAGAAGGTGTCCAAGGTCTATCCGAACGGCTTCGAGGCCGTGCACGAGCTCGAGCTCGAGGTCGCGGAGGGCGAGTTCATGGTGCTCGTCGGCCCCTCGGGCTGCGGCAAGACGACGGCGCTGCGCATGGTCGCCGGTCTCGAGGACATCAGCGCGGGGACTCTCCGCATAGGAGAGCGCGTCGTGAACGACGTGTCCTCGAAGGACCGCGACATCGCGATGGTCTTCCAGAATTACGCGCTGTACCCCCACATGACCGTCGCGGAGAACATCGGCTTCGCGCTGAAGCTTCGCAAGCTCCCGAAGGGCGAGATCAGGAAGAAGGTCGAAGACGCCGCGGCGATCCTCGGGCTCACCGAGTGGCTCGACCGCAAGCCCGGGCAGCTCTCGGGTGGCCAGCGCCAGCGCGTCGCGATGGGCCGGGCGATCGTTCGCGAGCCGAGCGTGTTCTTGATGGACGAGCCGCTGTCCAACCTCGACGCGAAGCTCCGGGTCCAGATGCGCGCCGAGGTCGCGCGCATCCAGCGCCGCCTCGGGGTCGCGACGCTCTACGTCACCCACGACCAGACCGAGGCCATGACGATGGGGGACCGGGTCGCCGTGCTGCGTGCGGGCGTGCTCCAGCAGTGCGACGACCCTCAGGTCCTCTACGACCGCCCGCGCAACCTGTTCGTCGCTGCCTTCATCGGCAGTCCCGCGATGAACCTGTTCGAGGCCGCGCTCACGAGCGACGCGAGCGCGGTCCACTTCGGCAGCCAGCAGATCGCGCTCCCCGACTCGATCCACACGATGAAGCCTGCGCTTCGCGCATACGGCGGCGCGCCCGTCGTCCTCGGGGTCCGCCCCGAAGACCTCCCGATCGCGTCAGGCGCCACCACGAGCGCGGGGCGAGCGACTGTCGCAGGCGAGGTCGAGCTCGTCGAGGCGCTCGGCTCGGAGCTGCTCGTCCACTTCACGACCGATGCCCGGCGCGTCGAGGCCGAGGGTGCGAAGGACGCGGAGGCCGAAGGGCTCTCCTCGGGGGACGTCGCGGGCACGGGAGAGGGCGTCGCGCGAGTCGAGCCGAGGGCGCAGCTTCGCGTCGGGCACCGCGCCGAGTTCTCGCTCGACCCCACGAGGCTGCACTTCTTCGACGCGACGAGCGGTCAGGCGATCGCGGGCTGAGCGGGGCGCGCCCGGTGCCGGCTGCCTCACGCGTCGCGCCGTGCGACGGCAGCGCAGAGCAGCTATGTCCCGGCCCGGGCGTGCGCACGGACCTCGACGACGAGTCGTGGGTCGACTACCGGCCGGGATGGCTCGGGGACCCGGGCGAGCTCTTCGCGGAGCTGCGCGACGAGCTCGAGTGGCAGCAGGAGTCAATCTCGATGTTCGGGCGCGCACGTCGCCAGCCCCGGCTCACGGCGTGGATCGGTGAGCGGGGGTTCTCGGCGTCCTCGCGCTACGCAGCCGCGACCGCCGCCGCTCCGTGGCCCGATCGCCTCGCCTCGCTTCGCGGCTACCTCGTCGCGACGTACGAGATGGAGCCGGACACCGCGCTCGCGAACCTCTACCGCGACGGGAGCGACTCGGTCGGCTGGCACGCGGACGACGAGGCGTATCTCGGTTGCGACCCGCTCATTGCCTCCCTCTCGCTCGGAGGGGCGCGGCGCTTCGTGCTCCGGCCGCGGCCGGACGGTCCCTCGGCGGGCCGCCCGCGCCTCGAGCTCCTGCTGGGCGACGGTGACCTCCTCGTCATGGGTGGCGCGACGCAGCACAGGTGGCTCCATGGCGTGCCGAAGTCCGCGCGGCCTGCGGGCCCTCGGATCAACGTGACGCTCCGCCGCGCCGTCGATCGCCCGAGTGCTCGCGCCGAGCGCTGACCGGCGCGGCGGGTCAGGCCGCGTCGACGCGCTGCCCGCCGGCGTGGGTCTCGCGTCTCCGCTCGAGTACCTCGAGGGGGCCTGGGACGTCGCGCGGTCGCTCCGCGACGAGCGCACCGGCGATCGGGGCAGCTTCTCGGGGATCGCGGTCTTCGAGTCGCCGGGCGACGGCGTGCTCGCGTACCGTGAGGTCGGGGCGCTCGCATGGCTCGGCTACCGAGGGCGGTCGTCGCGGTCGCTCGTCTACCGGCGCGACGGCGAGCGGCGAGCGCGGGTCGAGTTCGCGGACGGGCGGCACTTCCACGTCGCAGAGCTGCACCGCACCGGCTACCGGACCGTGCACGTGTGCGGCCCGGACCGCTACGAGGGCCACTACGCGCTGCGATCGGCGGACGAGTGGACGCTGACCTGGCGGGTCTTCGGTCCGTCGAAGTCGCTCGTGCTGTCGAGCACGTTCACCCGCGTGCACCGGCGCGCCGGCCCGGAGCGTGCGGCGGGCGATCGCGGGCGCGCGCTCTGACCGGCCGTGCGACTCGAGAGTGAACGCGCTGGGCGGTGCCGCGTGCG
This sequence comes from Acidimicrobiales bacterium, assembly GCA_035534715.1. Taxonomy (GTDB): domain Bacteria; phylum Actinomycetota; class Acidimicrobiia; order Acidimicrobiales; family Bog-793; genus JAJZBW01. The sequence continues at coordinate 26,521 of DATLRJ010000024.1, forward strand.
CGATCGGCGCGCATTGCCACCCGAAGTGGCGTAGCCTTGCCCCAGGCCACTCTCCGTGGCGCGAAAGTCGAGGATATCGGCCACATCGGCTTAAGGCTGGCCGACCGGGAGTCGAACGTAAGACATGGCGACTGCGACGGGTGAGATGCCGGCGGGGGTCGAGCCTCGCGAGCAGCACGTGGTCCGCGATCCAGGTCCCGCCCGGCAGATGGTCGCCGGCCGCCGGCCCGCGGCAGTCGCTGCCGTGTGGCTCGCCCTCGCGATCCTCGACTTGTGGGCGCCGGCCGTGTGGGTCGCGATTGGCGTGAGCGCCGTCGGCTCCTCCGCGGTGGTCGCGATCGCGATCAGACGTCGCGCACCCGCGATCGCATGGCCGTGGTGGTGCATCTTCGCCGCGTTCGTGCTGTTTCTCGCCGGGAACGTGATCCGCCAGGGCGAGCAGCTCTCGAGCGAGATCAACGGCGGCTCGCTCGTCCCCGACGCGGTCATCATCCCCGGCTACTTCTTGTTGCTGGCCGGCCTCGTGGGCTTCGTCCGCGCGCGCGAGCACGCCCGCCGGCACAGCCTCGGAATCGTGCTCGACGGGCTGATGGCCGCGCTCGCGCTCCTCGCGTGCTGCTGGGTCTTCCTCATCGAGCCGAGGCTCGCCCATCGGGACGTGAGCGCGATCGCGCGGCTCGTCGTCCTTCTCTATCCGGCCGTCTCGCTCGCTCTTGTCGTGATCATGCTGCAGATCGCATTCGGGGACGGACGGCGTCCGGGTGTGGCGGAGCGCTACCTGGTGGCCGCCGTCAGCTCGATGTTCGGTGGAGACGTGCTCGCGACCCTCAACCTGCTCGGAGTCGTGCACAGCCTGAGGGTCATGGACCTGCTCTACGTCACCGCTCTCGTCGCCGCGGGGGCGGGAGCGCTCGACCCGTCGATGCGCGACCTCACCGAGCCGGCGAGAGGCTCCCCGCCCTCGTGGCCCGTTGGGCGGATCGGGCTCGTCGCGGTCGCCCTCAGCGTTCCCGCGGTGCTCGTGCTCCGGTCCGGGCAGGGTGCGATCGGCGAGCGGGTCGTGCTCTTCGCGATCATCATCCTGCTCACCGCGACCGCGATCCTCCAGATCCTTCGGGCCCTTCGCGTCGCGGAGCAGTCCGAGTCCCGGCTCCGCTTCCAGGCGCTCCACGACAGCCTCACCGGGCTCCCGAACCGTCGCATGATGGAGCGCCACCTCACCGGCACGCTCGCTCGAGCGGCGACGGACGAGACGCCCGTCGGACTGCTCTTCCTCGACATCGACCGGTTCAAGCTCATCAACGACACGGTGGGCCACACGCTCGGCGACGAGCTGCTCGTCCAGGTCGCGTCGCGCTTGCAGAAGAACGTCAGGCCCTCCGACCTCGTGACGCGCATCGGCGGCGACGAGTTCGTCATCGTGCTCGGTCAGACCGTCGGCGTCGCCGACGCGCTCGAGTTCGCCAATCGCCTCCGGCACTGCCTGCGCGAGCCGTTCACGGTGGACGAGACCGAGTTCTACGTCACGGCGAGCATCGGGCTCGCGTGCGTGCCGGGCGGCACGCCCGACATGAGCGCAGAGGTGCTCATCCGCGACGCCGATACCGCGATGTACCGGGCGAAAGAGGCCGGCAGGGACGCGGTCGCGGTGTTCGACGACTCGATGCGTGCGCAGCTCGCCGAGCGCGTCGAGATCGAGCGCGATCTGCGACATGCGGTCGAGCGTGGCCAGCTCCACCTCGCCTTCCAGCCGATCGTGTCCACGGCGACGGGCTCCATCGTGAGCGTGGAGGCGCTCGTCCGGTGGCTCCACCCGACCCTCGGTGTCATCATGCCGACGCGGTTCATCCCGCTCGCCGAGGAGAGCGACCTCATCGTCGACATCGGCACCTGGGTTCTCGACGAAGCGCTGCGTCAGGTCGCGATCTGCCGAGCGACGCCCGGCCTCGAGGACCTCAACGTCGCAGTCAACCTCTCGGCGGTGCAGCTGCGAGACGAGCTGCTCGTCGCGCACGTCGGCCAGCTGCTCCAGAAGCACGGGCTGCCCGGCTCGGCGTTGTGCCTGGAGCTCACGGAGACAGTCGTGATGGGGGACCCCGAGACCGCGATGGCCGCGTTCGACGCCATCCGGCGCTTGGACGTGCGCCTCGCGATCGACGACTTCGGGACGGAGTACTCCTCGCTCGCCTATCTCCAGCGGCTGCCCGTCGACAAGCTGAAGATCGACAGGAGCTTCGTCGAGGGCCTACGGGACCCTGACAGCGCCGCGGACACCCTCGTCGCGGCCATCGTCGCGATCGCCCGGGCGCTCGGCATGGAGACGGTCGCAGAGGGCGTCGAGACCGTCGAGCAGGCCAAGCGGCTCATCTCGCTCGGGTGCGACGCACTGCAGGGCTACCTGTACTCGAGACCTGTCCGGGCGGACCAGCTCGTCGACGTCGTGCGGCTGCTCTCGCGGGCCCAGCCCGGCGGTCTCGCGGGGGCTGTGCGCGCCCGGACGAGCTCGCCGACGATCGCGGCCGACACGTCGATCGTCGCCTGAACGATCTCAGGCGACGTGGTGCTCGATCTCCGGTGCCGGCTCCGCGCCGTCGGGCGTCAGGCTGCCGCGCTCGCCCCGACGGACGAGATCCTCGATGTGGTCGAGGTCGAGGGGCCGCATGGCGGCCTCGATCCCACGCGCGTCGAACATGATGTCGTGGATCGCCTGGTCGGACGCGAGGATGCGCCGCTCCCACTCGGGGATGTGGAGCGAGACGGGGAAGCTGCTCGTGGAGCCGAGATAGCTGCGGCCCGGGGCGAACGCGACGAACGGGCCGCGGAACGCGAGGCGTTGCATCCGGTGCACCGCGGCGTCGAGTATCGCGACCATCCAGTCGACGCCCACGCGGCGAGCCCCGCGGACGCCAGACTGGTACAACGCGATGCTGACGAGCCCGGCCGCCGCCGCTCCTCGGTACTCGGGCATGACCGCGAGCGTCGCGACGTCCCAGGTGGCGTCGGGTGGTGCCGCCACTCCCGCGCGGGCGAGCATCACGGGCGCGACCTCGCCCCACACGGGTGCGAGGTCGTTGAGCGACTTGAGCCCGGGACCGCCTGGCGAGGGGAGGATGAGCCGGACGGCGCCGGCCGGCACTCGCCTGCGGTGGTCCACGACGCAGAGGAACACGCTCGTGCCCTCGTACGGGCCGTACTCGCGCTCGAGGAGCTCCGCGGTGTTTCCGAAGGCCTCGAGGAAGACGGCACGCTCGACGTGCCGGCAGATCTCCGATCCGTCCTCGTCGGGGCCGAAGACGTAGGCGCCCATCGGCTCGGGCACGCTCGTGTCGACGACGTCGCCGACGAGATCGCGCATCTCCGCATCGGTCGTCGGTGCGGTCAGCGACGCGGTCCGCGACGCGGTGCGCGCGCCCGTGTCAGAGCTCCTTCGCGACGATGCGCCGCGCGCCGAAGTACGACCGAGTGAAGGCGACGACGTCCTCGGTCGAGAACGGGGCACACGTGTAGATGTCGACGCTGAAGAACAGGAGCGGCTTCTCCCAGGCGTAGAAGTGCGCGCCCGACGTCTCCCAGTGGACCCATCCGGCCCATCCGTACGCGTCGGAGCGGTGCGTCACGGGCTCGATTAGGCGGCGCATGCCGCACACCTCCGAAAGTCGGCTCAGGTAGTCGCGGATCGCGACGTCGTCGATCGGCGCGGCGCACAATCCCTCGACCACGAGCCGTTGACGGTAAATCTGAGGCGCGAGATCGGGCATATCAGCACTGACGAGTTCCGTTCCGAGGGTTGCCACGCTCAGAGGTTAGCCAACCGATCAGCGCGTACACAATGGCAGGCTCGCCATCGACGCGATCTGTCCACTCACGGCGCTGACGAGATTGTTTGCCCCTTCAGCGCCTGCTCATCCGCCATGGGAGGCCGTGATCCATCTGGCCAACAGTGCGCGAGCAGGCGGAGATGGGCACGCCCGCCAGGTCGGCTCCCCGCGACATGGTCCGCTCCTCGATTATAAGTACTAAGAGTGTAATTCTCGGTGTGGCATTTATAAATACCACAGTGGGTAATTGTCCAGTCACCTGGAGTGGTCGCCGTGCGGGGTCAGCGCTCGTCACGCACGGCGGGAGGGTGGCGAAGGTCGCAAGGAGCGGGGCTACGGTGGGCGCGGTCGGTCGGTCGCCGTTGATGGAGGGGAGCCCGATGGGATCCGAGGTCAGGGGTGTGGTCGCGCGGGCGAAGGGGGAGCCGGTCTCGATCGAGACGGTCCTCGTGCCGGACCCCGGGCCTGGAGAGGCGCTCGTCGCGGTCCAGGCCTGCGGCGTCTGCCACACGGACCTCCACTACCGCGAGGGCGGGGTGAACGACGACTTCCCGTTCCTTCTCGGCCACGAGGCCGCGGGCGTCGTCGAGCGCGTCGGACCCGGCGTGAGCGCGGTCGCGGCGGGCGACTTCGTCGTGCTCAACTGGCGGGCGGTGTGCGGCGAATGCCGCTCGTGCCGTCGGGGCCGCCCGTGGTACTGCTTCGCGACGCACAACGCGTCGCAGAAGATGACTCTCGCGGACGGCACGCCGCTCTCGCCGGCGCTCGGCATCGGAGCGTTCGCGGAGAAGACCCTCGTCGCCGCGGGGCAGTGCACGAAGGTGGATCCCGCGGCGCGACCCGAGGCCGTCGGGCTCCTCGGCTGCGGGGTCATGGCGGGGCTCGGTGCCGCGATGTTCACAGGCGAGGTGGGACCGGGCGACTCCGTCGCGGTGTTCGGCTGCGGAGGTGTCGGGTGCGCAGCGATCGTCGGTTCGCTCCTCGCCGGCGCGTCGCGGGTCATCGCCGTCGATCTCGACGCCCGCAAGCTCGCGGTCGCCAGGGACTTCGGCGCGACAGACACGGTCAACGCGGCTGCCGGCGATCCGGTCGCGGCGATCCGGGGGTTGACCGGCGGCTACGGCGCGGATGTGTGCATCGAGGCCGTCGGGAACCCGAGCGTCTTCGAGCAGGCGTTCTTCGCCCGGGACCTCGCGGGAACGGTCGTCCAAGTCGGCGTGCCGACGCCGCAGATGCGCATCGACCTCCCGATGATCGAGCTTTTCGGGCGGGGAGGGCGGATCAAACCGAGCTGGTACGGGGACTGCCTGCCCTCGCGCGACTTCCCGATGCTCGTCGACTTGTACCTGCAGGGGCGCCTCGACCTCGACCGGTTCGTGTCCGAGACGATCCCTCTCGACGGAGTCGAGGCCGCCTTCCAGGCGATGGAGCGGGGCGAGGTCCTGCGCTCGGTCGTCGTCCTCGACAGATGATCGAGAGGGTCACGACCGCGGGCACGTTCTCGCTCGACGGCCAGGACTTCGCGGTGGAGAACAACGTATGGATCGTCGGCGACGGCGCGGACGTCCTCGTCGTCGACGCCGCGCACGACGCGAGCGCGATCGCGGCCGCGACGCGTGGGCGCCGTGTCGTCGCGATCCTCGCGACCCACGGCCACAACGACCACGTGAACGCCGCCGCGGCCCTCGCGGACGAGGTCGGGGCGCCGGTCTGGCTCCATCCTGCGGACCTCGAGCTCTGGAACGAGGTCCACCGCGACCGCGCTCCCGACGCGTCGCTCGAGGATGGTGCGCGCTTCGAGGTCGGCGGCGCAGCGCTCGAGGTGCTCCACACCCCCGGGCACACCCCCGGGGGCTGCTGCCTCTACGACGAACGCGCCGGGGTCGTCTTCTCGGGCGACACGCTCTTTCGTGGCGGACCAGGCGCGACCGGGCGGAGGCTCTCGGACTTCCCGACGATCATCCGCTCGATTCGCGAGCGCCTGCTCGTGCTCGATCCCAACACCCGAGTCCTCACGGGCCACGGCGAGGAGACGACGATCGGCGCGGAGCTCCCGCACCTCGAGCAGTGGCTCGCCCGCGGCCACTGAGCTAGGCCGGCGCGCGGCGGCTCGAGGCGGCGAGCACCGCGTCGACCTCGACCCCGCTCGGCGGATCCGCTCCGGCGCGCGAGCAGGTCACCGACGACGCCGCGCCCGCGTAGCGGAGCGCCTCGCCGAGGTGCCCCGCAGTGAGGCGGCCGTCGCGCACGTCCCCCGCGAGCTCGGCGCGCACGAGGTAGTGGAGCAGGCCCGCGGCGAAGGTGTCGCCGGCGCCGACCGTGTCGACGACATCGACGGCGACCGCCGCGCATCGGACCTCGCCGTCTCGCACGTAGCCCGCGGCTCCCGCCGGTCCCTTGGTCACGACGATCACGGACGCGCCGAGATCCTGCCAACGTCTCACGACGTCGCCGGGCGGCGTGTCCGGGTACAGCCACGCGACGTCCTCGTCGCTCGCCTTCACGAGGTCTGCGCTCGCGACCATCTCCTCGACGGCCGGCCGGGCGCTCTCTCTCGGCCCGACGAGAGCGGTGCGGACGTTCGGGTCGTAGGACACCATGCGCCCGAGGCCCTCCCGGGCGATCCAGTCGAGGATGGCCCGGCGCCCGGGGTCGCGCGCCGCCGCGATGGAGCCCGTGTGCAGGACCTGGACCGACGCCGGGAGCGCCGCGGGAAGCTCGCCGGCGCTCCACTGCCAGTCGGCCGCGCCGTCCACGTAGAAGCTGTACACGGCGGCGCCGCTCGTGTCGAGGTCGACGAACGCGAGGCTCGCGGGCTCGGCGGCCTCGACGCAGTAGCGGAGGTCGACGCGGTTCGACGCGAGGTGGTCGCGCAGGATTGCCCCGAGGCTGCTCGACGAGAGCCGCGCGCACAGGGCGGTCTCCGACCCGAGGCGCGAGAGCGCCACGGCGGTGTTCGCCGGGCTCCCGCCGGGTGTCGCCGCGAACATCGGCGCTCCCGGGCGGTCGCCCGCGGGCGCCCGCAACATGTCGAGCACGGCTTCGCCGCAGACGAGGATCACCCGCGCATCCCCGGTTGCCGTCGCACGCGGAGAGTGTAGGACGGGCCGGTCAGGAGCCGGTGAGCGGGCTCGCTCCGTCGACGTCCTGGCGCCGACGGAGGGCGTGCAGCCGGTAGCGTTGCACCTGACGGCGGCGCGACGCGCGCTGCCGTCGATGTGCCCGTCCGAGCGCCCGATACCACGACAGCCGAGACCACGACAGCCGAGACCACGACAGCCGAGGACCGCTGCCTTGACCACCGTCTCGCACCGCCACCCCGCGCACGTCGCCTCGTCGCCCCGGCGCCTCCCGGCCGCCGCGTACCGCCGCCGCAGGTGGACCGCTGTGCTCCTCCTCGCGGCCGCCGCCGCAGGCGCGGCGGTTGCCGCGCTCTGGCCGTCGGGGCCGCGCCACCCGCGGCTCACGCCACTCGAGTCGCGCCTCGTCGCGATCGCGGACAGCGAGATCGGCTACCGCACCGACCCGCGGGAGAGCTACTGCAACCGGTTCAGCGCGTACTGGCACGCGGGCGTCGCCGACTGCGGCAACGCGAACCGTGACGAGCAGTGGTGCGCGGACTTCGCCGCCTGGGTCTGGCGTCGTGCGGGGGTCCACTTCAGCTACGGCCAGTACCCAGGCGAGATCGACTCCGCGTCCGCGAGCTTCTACTCGTGGGGCGTCGCGCACCGGACCTGGCACCCGGTCGGGTCGCGCTACCGTCCGCGCCCGGGCGACGTCGCCGTCTACGGCCTCGACGCAGCTGTCCCGACCGCTCAGCACGTCGCCATCGTCGTCCGCTACCGCCGCGGCGAGCGCGGCCCGGACGTCGTGAACGGGGACGGGTCGCGCACAGGATTCAGCGTCGTCGAGCGCGGCCTCGACCAGTACAAGGCGGATCTCCACGACGCCGGCGGCCCTCTCGCCGGCTACGTCTCCCCGGAGATCCCCGCTCGGAGCCACGTCCGCTGACCGGGCATGTCACCGACGGGGGGTGCCGCGCCGGCCGCGGTGCACGCCGCGGCGATATCCGAGCGTCGTGCGGCTAGGAGAACCGGGGAGCCCCCATGCGGGCGATGCTCTCGAGCTTGTGGACGCGCTCGTCATGGCCGATCTGGCGGAACAAGTCGGCCTTCGAAGCGAACGTCCCGTACTCGGCGGCGATCTCCGAGGCGTACGGCTCCGACTCCCATTCCGGGTGCTCGGTCACGAGATGCATGTACTCGTGCTCCGCGTGGTCCTCGAAGTCCGCGTTGAGCATGTAGCTCCAGTCGGGCCGTAGCACGAAGAGCGCGAACGAGATCTGGTAGTACACGAACGCGATGATCTGCGGGACGAGCCAGTATTTGACCCACGTCTCGCGGACCTCCTCGCGATGGACGAGCTCGCCGAGGACGACGAGGTGCCATGCTTCGTTGTCCTGCTGCGAGCGCGACTCGACGACGCGGTCGTGGATCCGCCGTGCCAGGCCGCGCCGCTCGTGGACGTGCGTGATCGCGATGTACGCGACCTGCTCCCACGACTGGTAGGGGACTCGCGCGACGAGCTCGAGGATCTTGAACTTCGACAGGCTGCGCTTGTCGCCATAGACGAGGTCGAGCGACGTGAACAGCGCCCGAGACGCGAGCCCGTAGCGGCGGCGGGGGCTCGCGAGCGTCTCGACTTGCGCTCGTAGGAGCGCGTCGTGCCCGAGCAGCGGCGGGCGTGCCGGGTCGTGCACGGCCGAGACGGGCGCGCCCTGTCGCGGTTCGGCCGCCATGGGGAAAGGGTAGTCGCCTCCGCGCGGCGCGCCGCTACGCTTGGCGCTCACGGAGGCGGCTAGCACGCCCATGGGCGCCGCGCACAGGGATCGGTGGACGCGGTGAGGTACGAGCGCAGCGCGGCAGGACCGGAGGCGTCGCCCGCATCGGCGCGTCGCACGCGGTGGGCGATAGCCGCCGGGCTCTCCTTCCTCGTCGTCGCGACCATCGGCGGTGTGCTCGTCGCCTCCGCGGGGCCGGGGACCGTCGTCGCGGGATCGACCCGCCGTGCGCGACTCCTCGAGGCCGTCGTGCTCCGCAGCGTCATCCTCGAGCAGAACCTCGGCGCGCCGGCCCCGCCCGGGGTGACGGGCGGGACCTGGGCGCTGCGCGGCATCGCGCTGCGCGGCCCCGTGACCTCGCCGCGTCTCGCCGTTCCGGCGCGCTCGTGGGTGCGTCCGGACGGCAGGATCGCCCTGCTCGGTCCGGCGCAGGCGGAGCGCATCGTGCGCGAGCAGTCGACGGAGGTGGGCGAGGTCGCATCGGGCGAGCTCCGGACCGAGCTGCTCGGCCAGCTCCGATCGATCGTCGCGGGCGAGCGGCGCTCGGCGTCGGCGCTCTCGTCGCCGGGCGGAGCGCGTGTCGTCCGTTGGTTCTCGGCGACGCTCGACGGGTCGCACGCGACCGTCGACGGGTACATCGACACCTGGGACGAGCGCGATGCGGTCACCGGCCGGCCCGGCTCGCTCACGGAGACCCGGAGCATCGTCGTCGGCGAGATCGAGGTCCTCGCCAATCTCGTGCGCTCGCACGCGGTCTGGCGCGTCGGCACTCTCGCGCAGAAGCCCTACCAGCAGGCGACCTGAGCGCACCGTCGCGCCCCTCGGGTCTCGCCTGGACGCCCTCCGCGCGCGCGGTCAGGGGCGCGTCCCTGGAGCCGGACGAGAGGAGGACGGGCGCGAACCCACGAGCTGCGCGGCTCGCTCGGCGATCATCACCGTCGCGGCGTGCGTGTGGCCGCGCACGATCCTCGGCATGACCGACGCGTCGACGACCCGCAGGCCCGTCACGGCGCGCACGCGCAGCTCGGGGTCGACGACCGACGCGGCGTCGGCCCCCATCCTGCACGTGCCGACCGGGTGGTAGAGCGTCTGGGCGAGGTCGCGGATCGCAGCGTCGACGAGCTCCTCGCCCTCGACTCCCGCCGGCGCGACGACGGTGCCGAGCTCGGACGAGAGGGGGGGCGTGGCCGCGATCCGAGCGCAGAGCCGGACCCCGATGGCAAGGGTGCGCCGGTCGCGCCCGCCGGGGTCGCTCAGGTAGCACGGGTCGACGACCGGCGCGACGGTGGGGTCGGGCGACGAGATCCGCACGGTGCCCCGACTGAGCGGCTGCAGGAGCACGGCCGCGACCGTCACGCCGTGTGCTCGTGGAAGGGTGAGCCCCTCGTCGAGGAAGAGCGAGGGAGCGAAGCCGATCTCGAGGTCGGGTGCCGTCGCGTCCGCGTCGCCACGCAGGAGTGCGTACGCCTCGAGCACGCTCGAGGTGAGCATGCCCCGGCGTCCGAGGAGGTAGCGCACGAGCTCGCGCGGCGACTGGGCGCGCCGCAACGTCACGGGCCGGAGCGCAGCGATCGCGATACCCGCGGTGAGGTGGTCCTGGAGGTTCTCGCCGACTCCGGGCGAATCGACGAGCGGCCGGACGCCCGACGCCACGAGCGTTCGGGCGGGGCCGATCCCGGAGCACATGAGCAGCTGGGGCGAGCCCAGCGCGCCGGCCGCGAGGAGCACCTCGCGCCGCGCTCCGGCGCGGCGCACCATCGCTCCCTCCCGGTACACGACGCCCGTGGCCCTGCCCTCCTCGACCGCGACGTGAAGGCAGTGGGCGCCGGTCCTCACGACGAGGTTGCGCCGCTGGCGCGCCGGCCTCAGGTACGCGTCGGCGGCGCTCACGCGACGCCCGCGCGACTGGGTGACGAGCGTCTCGCCGACCCCCTCGCCCGACCCGACGTGCGGCTCTGCGGCGCGCGGGATCCCGCAACGGATCGCTGAGTCGACGAAGGAGCGCGTGAGCGGGTTCGGGTCGCGCAGGCGCCTGACCGGCACCGGCCCACCGCGGCCCACCGTGGCGCCCGTCGCGCCCTCGACGTCCTCGATACGGGCGAAGTGCTCGGCGACGGACGCGTACGACCAGCCCGGACCGGCGACCTCCGCCCACGCGTCGAAGTCGGCGGCGACGCCTCGGACCCACATCATCGCGTTGATCGAGGAGCACCCTCCGAGCACCTTGCCGCGTGGCCAGTAGACGCTGCGCCCCGCCAGGCCGGCCTGCGGCACCGTCTGGTAGTCCCAGTCGAGGTCGCTCTTGAACAGCCGGGGGAACGCGGCCGGGACGTGCACGAGCGGGTTCCGGTCGCGCGGCCCCGCCTCGAGCAGAAGCACGGTCGTCGTGGGGTCCTCGCTCAGGCGCGCCGCGACGACGCACCCCGCGGAGCCCGCTCCGACGACCACGTAGTCGAAGATCTCCGCGGGCTCGCCCGCGCCGGGCGCGGCGCTCCCGTCGGGGAGCCATGACGGAGCGAGCTCGCGCACGCCCCAGGTTCGCACCCCGGGGACGCCTCGCGCCGATGCGAGCGTCAGGTCTCTGGTGCGGGGATCTCTGAGACGTGCGCGTGCACGATGCACCAGCGCCCGTCCTCGCGGAGCCACGTCTGGCTCTGACGGCCGATGCGAGGCCTGCCGGGGTAGCTGAAGTGCGTCGAGACGATGCCGAGATCGGTGCCGTAGGTCGTGATCGTCGTCTCCGCGAGGGAGCGCCCCGGCGGAAGCGCCGGCTGGGACGCCCGCCAGCGCGCGAGCTCGTCCGGCCCGTGCTGACGATCCGCGACGCCGAAGCGCACGACGTCTCCGTGCTCCGTGAAGAACTGCCCGAGGACCTCGAGGTCACGATCGACGAGCGCCCGCTCGTAGCGCTCGAAGGTGTGCGCGAGCTCGTCGACGACGGCGGGGAGGTTGACCTCGTGCATCACCGGCACCCCGCCAATACCCGCTCGAGGGCGACGCCCGTGTCGACGAGCGCCTGCTCGCGTCCGGGTGCGGCCGCGATCTGGAGGCCGACCGGGAGGCCCTCCCGGCTCGAGCCGCAGGGGAGCGAGAGCGCGGGCGCGCCGACAAGGCTCCAGAGGATCGTGTTGCGCGAGAGCCGGAGCAGGTAGCGCTCGTAGTCCGCGTGCGGCGGGGCGACAACCGGTGCGGTCGGGGTCGCGACGACGTCGCACTCGACGAAGCTCGCAACCGCCCGTTGCGATAGCAGGTGTCTCTGGCGCTGCGCGTCGAGGTAGTCGGCGGCCGAGATCGTGAGGCCCGCGGCGAGCTGGTCGCGCACCTCGGGGATGCACCGAGCGAGGTCGGTCCCCTGCGAGCGGTGGTAGGCGGCAGCCTCGCTCCGGCTCACGAGCAGGCCGATGGCGTTGGAGGTCTCGAGGTCCTCGATCCCGGGACCCGCGATCTCGACGACGCGCACGCCGGTCTCCTCGAGCGCTGCGAGGGCGCGCTCGCACGCGTCCGCGACGTCGGCGTCCGCGTCCGCGAAGACCTCCGGGACGATGCCCACGACGATCCCCTCGGCGGTCTGCCGGGGCGGCTCGTCCGGACCGGGAACGCGGAGCAGCGGCGCGCCGGCAAGGACGTTGAGCACGATCGCCGCGTCCTCGACCGTGCGCGCGATCGGCCCGATGTGGTCGATCGTCCAGGAAAGGGGGACGATCCCGTCTGTCGGAACCCGGCCGAAGGTCGGCTTGAAGCCGACGACGCCGCAGCAGTGCGCAGGGACTCGCAGCGACGCACGCGTGTCGGTCCCGACCGACGCGAGACCGAACCCCGTCGCGACCGCGATCGCCGAGCCCCCGCTCGATCCGCCCGCGATGCGCGTCGGGTCGTGGGGGTTCCTGCACTGCGGCGTCGTCACGCCGAGAGCGAACTCGTGGGTAGCGACCTTCGCGAGCACGAGCGCTCCCGCGGCGCGAAGCCGGCTGACCGCGGCGGAGTCCGTGGGCTCGGGATCGTCGTAGGCGAGCGATCCTGCTCGCGTCGGAAGGCCCGCGGCGTCGATGACGTCCTTCACAGTGATCGGGATCCCGTGCAGGGGCCCGCGGTTGAGCCCCGTCGCGCGCTCGAGGTCGAGCCGGTCGGCCTCCGCACGTGACGCGTCCTCGTCGAGCGCGGCGACCGTCCCGAGCTCGCGCGTCGCGTCGGCGACCACGAGCGCCGACTCGACGAGCTCGCGCGTCGTGATCCGGCCCGAGCCGAGCTGGGCGAGCGCCTCGGCGAGCGTCGGGGCCTTCGACAGCACCGGCGGCTCGACGCTCCGCGAGGACCGGACACGCGCCCCGTGCTCGCGCGCGGACGCTCCGAGGTCGGCGGTCGATCGCGCGGGACCGGGCGCGAGGCCCGTGTCTCGCTCGGGCGCGCGGGTGACTGCCAGTGCGAGTGGGGGAGCAAGTCGCGGCGTCGCGAGCTCGAGGCGGTGGAGGCAGTCCTCCGCGTCGGCGAACGAGCGCGCTGCGAGGCTGTCGGGCCGGTCCGTCACCGCGGGCCGCCGCCGATCCCCGCCGCGCCGGCCGCGCCGGCCGCGCCGGCCGCGCCGACGCGAACCGCCAGGGTCTCGAGGAACGCGTCCGACGACGCGACCGCGCCGAAGACGCCGCCTTGCATCTTCACCATCTCGAGCGCCGCCATGTAGTTCGAGACATCGGTCGCTCCCGTGCAGTCGCTGAGAAGGAGGCACTCGTAGCCGCGGTCGTTCGCGTCACGCATGGTGGTGTGCACGCATACGTCCGTCGTTATCCCGGTGAGCACGATGTGCGTGATGGCACGATTCCGGAGCAGGAGATCGAGGTCCGTCGCGTAGAAGGCCCCCTTCCCCGGCTTGTCGACCACGAGCTCGCCCTCGATCGGAGCGACCTCCGGGACGATCTCCCATCCGGGCTCGCCTCGCACGAGGATGCGTCCCGCGGGCCCCGCATCACCGATGCCTGCACCGATTCGCTTCGAGCGCCACAGCTTGTTGGCGGGACAGTCGGAGAGGTCCGGCCGGTGGCCCTCGCGGGTGTGGACGACGGTGCCGCCCCACGCGCGGAACGCGGCCAGCACCCGTGCCGTCGGCTCCAGCCCCGAGCGCGTGAGCGATAGGTCGTAGCCCATGCGGTCGACGTAGCCACCCGGCCCGCAGAAGTCGACCTGCCAGTCGATCAGCAGCAGGGCGGTTCGCGCGGGCACGAGCTCGCCGTCGAACGGCCACGGGTACGGCGACGCCTCCACCTGCTCTGTGACGGGCGCCTCGTAGTTCATCGTCCACTCCTTGTCCGTGTCGTGCCACCGAGGGCGTCGAGCACGTCCCCCGTCTGTGCGAACGCGCCGAATATCCCTCCGGAGTGCCGGACCATCTCGCACGACGCGACGGCGAGGCGGGGGTCGGTCGCGATCGACGCGTCGGCCACGAGCAGGCACTCGTAGCCGCGGTCGTTCGCGGCGCGCACGGTCGAATGGACCGGTCCCTCGAGCCCCCATCCGGCGACGACGAGGTCGGTGCGGCCGCCGGACCGGAGCACGTCGTCGAGCGCGCTCGCGTAGAACGCGCTCGTCGCACCGGCCCCGATCTCGACGTCAGCGGCGAGCCACCCTCGGCCCCGGTCAGGCCCGCGCTGGGGTGGCCGCGCAGCACCGCCCTGAGGCCGGCGCGCCGG
>DATLRJ010000025.1:0-5216 GCA_035534715.1 Acidimicrobiales bacterium
GCGCGAACGGCTTCTGCGCGAGGACGTGATGGCCGGACTCGAGCGCCCGGCGCACGATCTCGGGCTGCGCTGCGGCCGGGACCGCGACGTCGACGACCTCGACGCGCTCGTCGGCGAGCAGCTCGTCGAGATCGCGGTAGACGCGCTCGATGCAGTGACGCCTCGCGACGTCGGCGGCGCGTCCGGCGTCGGGGTCGGTCACGCCCACGACCTCGAGACCACCGGCGCGGTACGCGGGAAGGTGCGCGAGGTTCGCGATGGCGCCCGCACCGACCAGCGCGATTGGTCGCCGATGGTCCTCGGGAACCTCGATGCTGCACGCACGGGCCACAGGCTCGAACATCGCGATCACTGGACACGGTCCAGCGCGTAGACGCGCGCCGCGGTGCCGCCGAGGAGCGCGGCGCGTGCCGGCGAGTCGAGCTCGTCGATGAGTCGAAAGAGGGATCCCACTACCGTCGAGTACCCGCCCGCGACCTCGCAGATCGGCCAATCGCTGCCGAACATCAGCCGGTCGGGGCCGAACAGCTCGAGGGCGCGGTCGAAGGCCGGTCGAAGGTCGTCGACCGACCACGGCTCTCGATCTCCGGCACACGGGTAAAGCCCCGATACCTTTGCGTAGACGTTCGGTGAGGAGGCAGCTGACGCCATCAGCTTCGCCCATGGGCCGAGGCTCGACTGCCCGACCGGCGGCTTGGCGAGGTGGTCGATGACGATCCGGAGCCCGGGATGGCTGTCGCTGAGGAGCGGCACGAGCTCGAGGTGGCGAGGAAGCACCGCGACGAGATCGAACGGCAGCGCGGACTGCTCGAGGAGCGCGAGGCTCTCCCCCACCGACGCCTTCAGCACCCAGTCCGGGTCCGGCTGATTGTGGATCAGCGCCCGCACACCGACGACGCACCCGGTCGTCGTGAAGCGGGCAAGCAGCTCGCCGGCGCGGACCGGATCGTCGAGGGGGACCCATGCCACGATGCCGGCGATCTCCGGGTGCGCGGCGGCGATCTCGAGCATCAGGTCGTCGTCGCGCACGTCGTCGGCCGACTGCACGAGGACGGTCGCGTCCACTCCGGTCGCCGCGAGGTGGGGCACGAGGTCCTCGAACCCGAAGCGACGGTCGAGCTCCGGGTAGTAGGGAGCAAGCCACGGGTAGTCGACCCGCTGCGGGTCCCAGAAGTGCTGGTGCGCGTCCACGACCGCCACGGTCTCGCCCCCCCTGTCCGCCGGCGCGGCCACCGCGGTGGCTGTCGATCCGATGCGATCCTCGCGCACGACAGGACGCTCCGCAAACGATTTACCATGGCGAGGTGCGTCGTCGTGGCGCGCCCGGACGGCTGCTCGGGTCGCGGCGGCGGCGGAGGCCGAGGTGCGGCGATGGGAGCGGACGTGGGTGATCCGAGGTCGGACAGGACAACACTGCGACGCATCGCGGGCGTGATCGCTCTTGCGGACGGGCGCGCGGAAGAGTATCTCCGCCTCCATCGCGAGGTCTGGCCAGAGGTGCTCGCGGCGCTGTCGCGCGCGAACATCACGAACTACTCGATCTACCGCCATGACGGCGTGCTCTTCAGCTACCTAGAGCACCGGGGTGACGACTACGAGGCAGACATGGCGAGCCTGGCAGAGGATCCGGCGACGCAGCGATGGTGGGAGGTCATGACGCCCATGCAGCGAACGCTTCGCGCGACGCCAGACGACCCCTGGTGGACCGAGCTCGAGGAGGTCTTCCACCTCGACTGATCCTGGCTCGGGTTGCCGCCAGCGTCCCGCCCTCCGGCCGGCGATTGGCGAGACGCGCTCAGCTGGGAGACGACCCCCGTGTAGGTGCGTCCCGGGCGAGACCGTAGGATTCCCGGCGTGGCCCGACTCCTCGACGTCGCAGAGCGCGCCGGCGTATCGGTGTCGGTCGTCTCGCGCGTGGTCAGCGGCGACCCGTCGCTCCGCGTCCGCGAGGAGACGCGCGAGCGCGTCCTCCAGGCCGTCCGCGACCTCGGCTACACACAAAACCACACGGGACGCGCACTTCGCCTCCAGCGCTCAGGCGCGATCGCGCTTCTTGTTCCCGACGTGACCAACGCGATCTTCTCCGACGTCTCACGAGGGGTCGAGGTCGGGGCCGCGGGGGCCGATCTCGTGATGCTGCTCGGCCGCTCGGAGTGGCTCGACCCGGAGAACAATCTCGCCGCCAGGCTCTGCCAGCAGGGGCGCATCGACGGCCTAATCGTCCAGCTCCGTGACGAGGAGCAGTCCCCCGAGATACTCGACCTGCTCCCGGCGGGCGTCCCCGCCGTGCTCATGCACTGGCACCAGCACCGTGGCCTCAGCTCCGTCGCGATCGACGACGAGGCCGCCGCGCGGATCGCGACGTCGTTCCTCGTCGAGCTCGGCCATCGCGACATCGGCCTCGTCGGCGGATTCGAACAGACGAGCACCGCGCGCGCCCGGGAAGCCGGATACCGGCACGCCCTTGCCGTGGCGGGAATCCGCCGGCGGACGGAGTGGACCACCCGACTCGGCTACACGCCGACCGCCGGGCGCTCCGCTTTCGCGAAGCTGCTCGACGCATCGCGCCTTCCGAGCGCGCTCGTCGTCTCGAACGTGAATGCCGCGGTCGGTGTCCTGTCGGCCGCGCGCGACGCGCAGATCGACGTGCCGGGACAGCTCTCCATCGTGACGGTGCACGACACGTGGATCGCGGAGCACGTGTCCCCAGCGCTCACGACGGTGCGGGTCCCCGCCTACGAGCTCGGCCTCGAGGCAGCGCGAATGCTCATCCGCGTCATGCAAGGAGGGCCGAAGCGCTACGTGGTCGTGCGCGATCCGGCACCGATCCTCGTGCCGCGACGCTCGCACGCCGAAGGCCCGCACGGGCCGACCCGGGTGCCGGGTGCGCCGCCCGTGACCGGCGCGTGACGCAGTAGTCGTGCCGCACGCCGCGCGGCGTCGGCGGCCTTCGAGCCCGTCGGGCTCCTCAGCGCGAAGCCTCGCCTCATCTGAAGGCTCCGACATCGGGAGCGACGGGCGCGTCCCGGCGTCGCGCGGCGCGCTACTCCCCTCGAAGCGACGCGAGATAGCCGGCCCGCCTCTCGTCCTCCGGCGTGCGGCTGCAGTCGCTGCAGCGGGTCTTTCCCGGCAGGCGGTCGTAGAGGCAGCAGTTCGTCCGTTCCCAGTACCAGCCGCGCCGGCCCCCGTCCTCGAGGACGAGGAAGGAACCGAGCCCGCCGAGCTCGCCCGGACCCGTGCGGAAGAAGCGCTCGCCGAGCGGCTGCACCCACGGGCCGAGGCAGCCTTCGAGGGTACGGAACGCGACGGCCGCCGAGGCGGCTACGTTGCCCCACAAGAGCCGCGAGCCGACGCGGACCCGCGATCGCGTCGATGAGATCAACGGTGCGATGTGCTTGTCGATCCCCTGCGCCACGACGAAGCCAAACGCCGACGCGATCGACTCGTCGTCCTCGAGTGCCGCCTGTACCGCCACGCCCGGCTCGCAGACGACGAGCGCCGCCGGCGCGACGTACCCGACGGTCGACGGGCGACCTCCGCTCAGCATCATCGACATCGCACTCGCCGAGGAGTCAGGGACGACACCGGAGATCGCAAGGCAGGCGATCGCGAGCGTGAGGACGCGGTAGGAGTAGTTCTGCACGAACAGCGACGCGGCGACGACCGGATCGTCGGTGCCGAGTCGACGACCGGAATCCCCGATGACGACCGCCAGCCAGTCCGGATCGCGGACGAGCTCCTCGCTTCGCACCCAGCTCCCGTCGGCCGGAGCCTCACCGGGACGCGCGTGCTCACCGGGATCGCCAACCTCGGCCCTCAGGTACGAGACGGTCGCGCGCACCTGCTCGAGCGCGCCGACGAGCCGGCGGGCAGCGCTCTCCCCCTCGAGGGGTCGAGGATCCGCGGCCTTCGTCACCGCAGCCTCGCGATCGCGTCCGGGCGCGCGGCGAGACCGCTTCGCTCGTGCAGCGACGCTCCCAGCGCCTCGACGCCGTCGACGAGGCGTGGACCGGGTCGGGAGAAGAAGCTGTTCGCCGCGACGACGTAGAACGCTCGGGCGCCACCGAGCTCGGGTCGATCGACGAGCGCCGCCGCCTCGGCTGTCGCGGCGTCGAGCCCGTAGCCGCACGGCATGAAGACGACGACCTCTGGCTCGGCCTCGGCGATCTCGCGCCAGGAGAGCCGGACCGAGGGCGTTCTGCGCGACGCGAGCAGCGGCTCGCCGCCCGCGAGCTCGATCATCTCCGGCACCCAGTGCCCCCCGTTGAAGGGCGGGTCGCCCCACTCGAGCGCGAACGTGCGCGGACGCGTCTCGCCGTCGACGGCAGCACGCACGGCGTCGAGACGTCGTCGAAGGCCGCCGACGATCGCTGCGGCGCGGGACTCGGTGCGCGTCGCGGCGCCCACGGTGACGACGCTGGCGAGGACATCGTCGAGCGAGGAGGGGTCGAGCGATATCACCTCGGCGTCGATGCCGAGCATGTCGAGCGCGGCGCGCATGTGGCCAGCCGGCAGCGCGCACACCGCGCAGAGGTCCTGGGTGATCACGAGGTCAGGGTCGAGCACCCGGATCGCCCGGTGGTCGACTCCGTGGATCGGTGCGCCTCCGTTCGCAGATTCGCTGACGAGGCGATCGATCTCGTCGGGGCGCGCGTCGGGAGGCAGAGTCGTGTAGGAGACGCGTGGCTTCTCGCAAGCGTCCGGTGGCCAGTCGCACTCGTGGGTCACCCCGACGAGCTCGTCGCCGAGGCCGAGGAGATAGACGATCTCGGTCGCGGACGGGAGGAGGGAGAGAATGCGCACCTGCCCATCCTGCCGCATGCCGAGCGAGTCGAGGCTCGCTCGGTCCGATGCCAAGATGTCCCCCGATGGCATTCCTCGGGCCTCGCGTCGTGATCGCCGGCACGAGCTCCGGCGTGGGCAAGACCACCGTCGCGACTGGCGTGATGTCGGCGCTTCGCGCCCGCGGGCTTCGCGTCGCGGGCGCGAAGGTCGGACCCGACTTCATCGACCCGGGCTACCACGCGCTCGCGACCGGCAGACCGTCCCGCTCGCTCGACGCCTTCCTCTCGGGCGACGACCTGCTCGATGATCTCGCTGCGGATGCCGCGTCGGGCTGCGACGTGCTCGTCGTCGAAGGAGTCATGGGCCTGTTCGACGGCTCGGGCCAGGAGGGCTGCGACGGGTCGACTGCGTCGGTGAGCCGCCTGCTCGAC
>DATLRJ010000026.1:0-5821 GCA_035534715.1 Acidimicrobiales bacterium
CGTCGATCCAGCGAACATCAGTTCGACGACATCACCCACTCAAAAGCCGGAAGCGCCGAAAATCAGCGACCGGTTCGCGAGGCCGGTGAGCGGGTCGTGCGAGGCCTCGTGCGCGAGCGCGTCGGTCCGCTCCCGGACCATGGCGAGCGCACGTGCGCGGCCCGTCCCGAGCACGTACACGAGCACCGCGAGAAGGAACGCGAACGCGCCGCCGCCGAGCGCGATCGCCATCCCTGCCGCGTCACCTGTGAGACCACCGACGCCCGCCGACTCGTAGATCCTGAGCGTCCAGCCGTTCGTGAGGTGGGCGACCGCCAGCTGCGCGCCCCGGGGAACCGGTCCGCTCCGGAGCACGACGGTCGACGGGCCGGAGCCGAAGCGCAGCTCGACTGCGGCGCCACGGTGGCCCGCGAGCGCCTCGCCGAAGATCACGTCCGGGACGATGCGCATGCCTACCAGTCCGGCGAACCCGGCGCGTCGCGCGCGCTCCGTGGGAGGCACGACCCCGCCCCGGTGGACCGGCACGGCGAGCGACGGTGCCGTGCGACGGCCGATCTTCGTCGTCTCGAGCTTGCTGCTTCCCGAGTCCCGGGCGGCGAGCATGAGGTGGCCGGACATGCCCGCGCAGACGTCGAATCCCGCCGCAGGATCGGATCGCCGGCTCCGGGCGATCGCGACGACCGAGACGCAGGAGGGCGGCCGGCGTCCGGACGTGAACACCGCGAACGACCCCTCGGGCGCGTGCTGCGCCGCGCGCACCACCGAGGTGCGTCGCTCGTACGCGGCGAGGTCGGCCGCAGGGACGATGCGCGCCTCGCCGAGGCCCTGCAGCTCCGGATAGCGCGCCATCGTCTGCATGCTCCGGGCCCACCGCACGAACTGCTGCGCGGTGGCGCCCGGATCGACGAGGAAGTACGACTCGGCGCCGGTGACGAGATCCTGCTCGTGCCGGAGCGCGAGCTGCACGGTCGCCGAGATCTGCGCCGACGTCGCGAGGAACGCCCGGTGCTCCTGCGCGGTGTGAGCCCGGTGCACCGCCGTCGCGCCGAGGAGCGATCCCACGACCCCCGCCGAGAGCAGACCGGTCGCGGGTCGGCACCACAGGCCGGCGCGGCCCGCGGCGCGCGGGCCAGGGATACGGGCGGCTCCGCGCTCGGCCACGGCCGACGCAGCCGCCGGGACCGGCGGCCGCGACCGCTCGGTCGGTGCGCTCATGAAACCTCGACGGCGCGCCGGCCGCCGAGACACAGGGCCGTTTGCCCCGTTCTCGCCGGCGCGGCGCGCTAGTGCGCGCGCACTGCACGCGGCGACGGACGGCTACGCCAAGCGACGGCTCAGCGGCCGCGACCCGCGGAGATCCGGTAGTAGGCGTCGTTCCAGCGGAGCTCACGAGCGAACGCCGCGGGCACCGTGTCCGGGCCGATGGTGATGAGCTCCACGCCCGCCATCGTGGCGAAGTCTTCGAGGACCTCGAGCCCCGCGGCTGTCGACAGCGCCGTGTGGTGCGGGCCGCCCGCGAGGATCCACGACTCCGCCGCGACCGCGAGCGACGGCGCCGGCTTCCAGACCGCGCGAGCGACCGGGAGGCGCAGGAGCGGGGCGTCGGGCGGCACGAGCTCGACCGCGTTCGCGACCAGACGGAACCGGTCGCCGACGTCGAGCAGTCCGACGACGAAGGCTGGGCCAGTGCGCGCGTCGAACACGAGGCGCACCGGGTCCTCGCGCGCGCCGATGCTGAGCGGGTGGATCTCGACTCGGGGGCGCTCGCCCGAGATCGTCGGGCACACCTCGAGCATGTGCGCGCCGAGCACCTTCGGCTCGTCGGGACCGAAGTGGTAGCTGTAGTCCTCCATGAACGAGACGCCACCTGGCAGGCCCTCGCTCATGACCTTCAGCACCCGGACGAGTGCCGCGGTCTTCCAGTCCCCCTCGCCGCCGAAGCCGTAGCCGTCGGACATCAGCCGCTGCACCGCGATGCCGGGGAGCTGGCGCAACCCGCCGAGATCCTCGAAGTTGGTCGTGAACGCGCCGAAGCCGCCGGGCTCGAGGAACGACCGGAGCCCGGCCTCGAGGCGCGCGGCGTACACGAGCGACTCGCGGCGCTCGCCGCCCACCGCGAGCTCGGGCGCGAGCACGTAGTCGTCCTCCCAGGCCGAGACGACGTCCGAGACCGCCGAGTCCGGCGCCCCGTCGACGGCCGCGACGAGATCGTTGACCCCGTAGGTGTTCACCGAGAAGCCGAAGCGGATCTGCGCCTCGACCTTGTCCGCCTCAGTGACGGCGACGTCGCGCATGTTGTCGCCGAAGCGGGCGAGCCGCAACGTCTGCGCCGCGTGCCATCCCTTCGCCGCACGCGCCCACGTCGCGACACGCGCCCGGACGGCCGGGTCGCTCGCGTGGCCGACGACGACCTTGCGGCGCAGTCCCATGCGCGCCTCGATGAACCCGAACTCGCGGTCGCCGTGCGCGGCCTGGTTCAGGTTCATGAAGTCCATGTCGATCTCGCCCCACGGGAGCGAGCGATTGGCCTGCGTGTGCAGGTGCAGGAGCGGCTTGCGAAGCGCGTCCATACCGGCGATCCAGGCCTTCGCCGGAGAGAACGTGTGCATCCACGCGACGACGCCGATGCAGCGGTCGTCCGCTGTCGCCTCGAGGCACACCCGGCGGATCTCCTCCGCGCCGGTCAGCACGGGGGTCCAGACGACGGGGACCGGGATCTCGCCGCCCTCGTTCAGCAGGTCCACCACGGCCCGGGACTGCTCTGCGACCTGGGCGAGGACCGCTTCCCCGTACAGGTGCTGGCTGCCGGTGAGGAACCGGACCTCGAGGCCCGTGCTCGGATGGGACATCGTGTCTCCTTGACGACCGTGCGCGTGGCTCTGGGCGCCGCGCGCGAAGTGAACGCTAGCCCCCCGCCGGGAGCCCGGACCTGCGGCCGAGACCCCACGACGGACGCCCCGGCCTCGCCACCTACGGAGCCGCCGTGACCTCCGCGCCGTACCGCAGCCCGTCGAGCAGCAACGCGACGAGCCGTCGCGACTGGTCCGGCCAGTCGGCCTCGTCGGTCGCGAGGCAGATGCCCCCCATGGCCCGGAGCAGGTCCTTCGCGTCCACGTCCGCCCGGACGCCACCCGCCTCGGCGGCCGCCGCGAGCAGCCGCGCCGCCGAGTCGTTCATCTGCGCACGGCAGTCGTCGAACAGCGCGGAGTCCGCGGCCATCATCGACTTCAGCGCGGTCGCCATGCCGCGCTTCGTCGCGACGTACCCGACGAAGCGCTGCATCCACTGCGCGAGCGCCTCCTCGGGCGGGAGGGTGGCCAGCAGCTCGTCCGCGCTCGTGCACAGCACCTCGACCTCGCGCCGGTACGCGGCCTCGACCAGCGCGTCGCGGGTCGGGAAGTGGCGGTAGAGCGTTCCGATGCCGACTCCGGCGCGTCGGGCGACGTCTTCGAGGGACGCATCGACACCGTGCTCGGCGAACGCCTCGGCCGCGGCCGCCACGAGGCGCGCCCGGTTGCGCATCGCGTCAGAACGCGGCGGCCGCACCGTGTCCGTCTCGCCCTTTTCGACCATCGCCCCGCCCTTCGACGGCCGGCGGGCACCCTGCCCGCCACGCGTCACCGTAGGGACGTGACGCCGTCACGTCCAGGTGACGCCGTCACATCCCCGCGAACGATTGCGGAGGAGACCTCCGGTTGCTTACTCTACCCCTGCCTGGGCCTGCGCAGCGCTCGGGACGCCGATCGGGCGCGCGGCCGGGCGCCGTGACGGGATGTCCCACACGGGCCCCACGGCCCCGGTAATGTCGCCTCTCATATCCCTTGACGCGACATCGTGCCACTTCTCGCCACTTCGAGTGACGCCGGATGCTTCCGTGCGCCACGGAGCGTGCGGAACCTGCGCGTGAGCTTCCGCGATGCCCGCCCGTAGCGCGTCACTTTCGGGCCGGCGCCGAGCGCTCTCGAAGCCGCTCGCGCTGGCGCTCGCCTTCCTCGCCGCGAGCACGGTGGCGCTCGGCGGGCTCACGGCGAGCGGGCGCGCGGGCGCGGACACGCTGCAGATGTCCGCCGACAACCTCCAGACCGGCTGGTACCCGAACGAGCCCGGGCTCGCGCCGTCGGCGGTCGCCGGTGGCGGCATCCAGGAGCTGTTCAGCGACACCGTGAGCGGCAACGTCTACGGCCAGCCGCTCGTCTACACCCCGCCCTCCACCGGCCGGCCCACGCTCCTCGTCGCGACCGAGGAGAACGAGGTCTACGGCTTGGACCCGGCGACCGGCGCGCAGCTGTGGTCGCGGAGCTTCGGCCCGCCGTGGCAGCCGTCCACGATCAGCTGCGGCGACCTCACCCCGAACATGGGGATCACGGGCACGCCGGTCGTCGACCCGGCGACCGGGATCGCGTACTTCGTCGCGGACGTCGCAAACCCGGCGAGCACGCCGCCGGGCCAGGCCGAGTACTTCATGGACGCGGTCGACGTAGCGACCGGCGCGACGCCGCCGGGCTGGCCGGCCGGCGGGGTCCCGATCACCGGCTCGGCCGACGGCTACCCGTCCGAGGTGTTCAACCCGGAGATGCAGGCCCAGCGACCGGGACTCGTGCTCGTGAACGGCGTCGTCTACGCGGCGTTCGGCTCGCACTGCGACATCGCGCCGTGGCAGGGGTGGCTCGTCGGCGTCTCGACATCGACCGCGAGCGTCACGACCATGTGGTCGAGCGAGATCGGGTCCGGGCTCTTCGAGGGCGGCGGCGGCGGGATCTGGCAGTCCGGGAGCGCGCCGGTCGTCGACGCGCAGGGCGACATCTACGTCTCGACGGGCAACGGCGTCTCGCCGAGCCCCGGCCTCGGCACGCAGAACCCGGAGCCCGTCAACTACGCGGAAGCCGTCGTGAAGCTCAGCACGACCGGCGGCAAGCTCCACGTCCTCGACTGGTTCGTGCCGTGGGACGCGAAAAGCCTCAACAAGCAGGACGGCGACCTCGGCTCGGGCGGCCCGGTCGCGCTCCCCGCGAGCATGGGGAGCCCACAGGAGCCGAACGTCCTCGTCCAGATCGGCAAGGAGGGGATGGTCTACGCGCTGAACATGGACCACCTCGGCGGCTACCAGGCGTGCGGGCCGACGTGCGACTCGATCCCGTCCGAGAGCGGCCCCTACGGCGGAATGTGGTCGAAACCGGCCGTCTGGCCGGGCGAGGGCGGCTACATCTACATCGCCGCGGACGGATCGACGTCGTTCAGCGCGAACGGCGGCCAGCTCGACGTGTTCAAGCGCATGGTGAGCGCGTCCGGCGCGGTCTACCTCGAGTACGTCGGGAGCTCCGCGGGGTACACGCCGTTCACGTTCGGCACGGGCTCGCCGGTCGTCACCTCCAACGGCACGACACCGGGCTCCGCGCTCGTCTGGCTCGTCGCCCAGACCGCAGCTGGCCCGTTCCTCGAGGCGTACGACGCGCTCCCACAGGATCCCGGGCCGAACGGCTCGCTGACCCAGGCGTTCAGCCCGCAGAAGATCAGCGCGTTGTCGACGTTCGCGGAGCCGGGCGTCGACGGGAACCGGCTGTACATCGGCACGATGGACGGCCACGTCGACGCGTACGGGATCTCGTCGCCACCTCCGGTGACGGGGGACAACGTCGACTTCCCGAACACGGTCGTCGCGCAGCCGACGACCGAGACCGCGACGTTCACCGCGACCGCGCCGACGACCGTCGAGTCGTTCGCCGTCACCGGGACGGGCTACGCGCTCGGAGCCCTTCCCGCGCTCCCCCAGTCCCTCACGACCGGCCAGACGATCTCGGTCCCGGTCACCTTCACACCGCAG
>DATLRJ010000027.1:0-8601 GCA_035534715.1 Acidimicrobiales bacterium
CCGCGTCAAGGTCCACCGCATGCTCACGGAGAGGATCTCTCCCCGCCAGGCGTCCGCGGACGTGGTCACGCGATGGGCCGATGCCCTCTCTCTTGCCACGTTGCGGGGCTGGCGAGGTCCCGGCGCACGAGGTCCGTGGACGCCGCTGCACGCGATTCGACGCGCGCCGCGTCACGCGACCTCGTCCGCCGCCGCGCGCCGCGTCACGCGACCTCGTCCGCCGCGCGCCCCCCGCCCGGCTCGGTGCCGTCTCGTGACTCCGGCCCGAGTGGTTCATTGCGCACGAGGACGGCGAGCAGCTCCTCGTAGGGCCCGATGACGAACGCCTCGTCACCCTCGGCGAAGCGAGTGCCCCGCCGCGGCGGGTGCTCCAGGTGGTCCATCCCGCCCCGCCGGAGCGCGACGACCCGAACGCGGGCAGACAGCTCGGCCATCGCGAGCCCGACGAGCCCGCTTCGCCCATCGATGGAAAGCCGCGCGACAAGGAACGGTTGGCGCTCGACGCTGAACGTCGCGACGATCGAGAGGCCGAGAGCTGCGCCGACGAACCACGGAGCGGCGAGCTCCGAGGTCGAGCGCACCTGGTGGAAGCCGAAGGCGCGCTCGACAGTGCGAGCGAGGGGCCGATCGACGAGGCGCAGCACGACCGGTACGGTCGCGAACCGGTCGCCGAGCATGTCGCGCGCGGCGAGGCCCGTCTCGATGTTCGCAAGGTCGTCGCTCGTGAGCGCGGCGAGCGCCCGGCACGCGGACAAGTTGACCGACTCGAGCGTCTCGCGGACTGTCGCGTCGCCGACGACGACCGGCACGCCGAGCGAGCGCGCGCGTTCGAGGTACCGGTTGGCTTCGTCGCGCTCGACGACCACGACCTGCTGACCGTCCGCGAGGAGCCGCTCGACGACTCGCAGCCCGACCGAGCCGAATCCGGCGACGATGACGTGCCCCCGCATCCCCGGCACGCGGAAGTGGCCGAGCGAGCGCGCGATCCGTCGTGAGACGAGGGCGTTCGTGAGGAGTGCGAAAAGCGTCGTCACGAGCGTCGCCCCGACCACGATGAGCACGATCCCGAAGACCTCGAGCCAGCGCGTCTGACCGGCGAACGAGAAGTCGCCGAAGCCGACCGTGGCGACTGTCTCGACGGTGAAGTAGACAGCGTCGACGGCGCCGAGGTGCGCGCCCGTGGGAGGGCGCCTGTACGCGAGGAGCAGGACGGCGGAAGACGTCGCGACGAGCGTGACAAGCGCGAGCATGCAGACGCGGAGAGCGGTGTCGGCCTCCGCGGCGATGACCGTCGCGATGCGGCGGGCGGAGCGGAGCACGCCATCGCGCGCTTCGCGTCGCGCCCGGACTGAAGCGGCGGGAACGCTCATCCCCGCACGTTCGAGGTCTGTCGCCGTGCCGAGGACCGTCACGCGGTCGCCGGCGACCACCGAGTGGTCGCGGCCCGGACAAACCGTCACGTCCCCGCCGGCTCCGACGACCGCGACGGGCGCGAGGTCGCCGTAGAGATTGCGGAGCGTCGCGTCACGCGCGGCGATCAGCTCCGCCGCGACGAACTGCTCGCCCCCGATGTCGAGACCGTGCGTCGAGCGCTTGAGGCACGCCTCGACGAGCGAGGGAGCGGTGAGCTCGGCCACGTCGAGCACGCTGCCGGGTCCAGTGACGGCGACGAGCGCGCGCCCGACACCCGGATTCGCGAGCTGCACCACGACGAGAAGGTCCGGCCGCAGCTCGCGGGCGAGAAGTGCGGTCTCGAGCGTCAACAGGTCCGTGCGCTCGACGCAGACGAGCGCACGCGCCCCGTCGAGCCCCGCGCGCTCGAGCGTGCCGGTGAGGCGCGGGTCGGCGTCGAGCAGGGGAACCCCCCAGCCGCTCAGCACCTCGACGAGGCGGCGGTCCGCTTCGTCGTCGACGACGAGCACCGCTACGCCGACGAGGCGGAGCTGCTCGACGATCCGCAGCCCGATGCCGTCGAGCCCGCACACGACGACGTGGCCCTTCCACTCCTCGAAGCCGGACGCTGCCACGCGCGCATCTTCGCCGACGCGCGTTTCCGGCTCGTTACGTGTTCGCGGACGAGGACGCCGCGGCCGGTGCCGTCCCGCGCGGGGCGATGCCCGCGCCCGTTAGAGGTCGCTCGCCCAGTAATTGGGAGCGTCGACGACGCTCGTGAGGTCGTGCGGGTGGCTCTCGCGCATCGCCTGCGGGGACACGCGGATGAACTGTGCCTGCTCCCGGAGTAGCGACACCGTCCGAGTGCCGCTGTAGCCCATCGCCTGGCGGAGTCCACCGACGAGCTGGTGCACGACTTCGTTGAGCGGTCCGCGGTAGGGAACGTTGCCCTCCACGCCCTCGGGTATCACCTTCTCGGGCTCGCTCACGCTCTCCTGCGCGTAGCGGTCCTTCGAGTAGGAGCGCGCCGCCATGGCTCCGAGGCTCCCCATCCCCCGGTAGCGCTTCATCGGCCGGTTACCGATCATCGCGATCTCGCCGGGGCTCTCCTCGACCCCCGCGAGCAGGCTCCCGAGCATGACCGCGTGCGCTCCTGCGCCGAGCGCCTTCGCGATGTCGCCGGAGAAGCGGATCCCGCCGTCGGCGAGGATCCCGACGCCGTGCTCCCGCGCTTCGAGCGCGCAGTCGCGCACGGCCGTCCACTGCGGGACACCGATACCGGTGACGACGCGCGTCGTGCAGATCGCACCGGGACCGATGCCGACCTTCACGACGTCGGCGCCGGCCTCGGCGAGAGCACGCGTTCCGGCGCGGGTCGCGACGTTGCCCCCGATGATGACGCCGGTGCGCCAGTTCTCACGCAGCTCGGCGACAGTGTCGATGACGCGGCTCGAGTGGCCGTGCGCGGTGTCGACGCAGATCACGTCCACCTCGGCGTCGATCAGTGCTTTCGCCCGAGCGAGGCCGTCAGAGCCGACGCCGATCGCCGCACCGACTCGGAGCCGTCCGTCGGCGTCCTTGCACGCCGCCGGGTACGTCTCCTGCTTCGTGATGTCCTTCACGGTGATGAGACCGCGGAGCCGGCCCCGATCGTCGACGATCGGGAGCTTCTCGACCTTCGCGGCCTGCAGGATCCGCCGCGCGCGCACGAGGTCCGTGCCGACCGGCGCGGTCACGAGCGATTCGGAGGTCATCACTGCCCGGACCGACGCGTCCGCATCCTCGAGGAACCGGAGGTCGCGGTTCGTCACGATCCCGACGAGGCGGTCGTCCTCGTCGACGACGGGAACGCCCGAGATGTGGAAGCGGGCCATGAGCTCGCGGGCCTCTGCGACGGGGCGGTCCGGAAGGATCTTCACCGGATTGAGGACCATGCCGGCCTCCGAGCGCTTCACGCGGTCCACCTCCTCCGCCTGGCGCTCGATCGACATGTTCCGGTGGATGGTCCCGAGGCCGCCGAGGCGGGCGACGGCGACGGCGAGGCGGGACTCGGTAACGGTGTCCATCGCCGCGGAGACGAGTGGGATGTTCAGCTCGAGGCGGTCGCACAGCCGGCTCGTCGTATCGACCTCGTGCGGAAGCACGTCCGAGGCTTGCGGGACGAGCATGACGTCGTCGAAGGTGAGGGCGACGCCGCCGAACGACTCTGGATCAACGACGTCCATGGTCACCTTCCCGATCGCGCTGCGGATCTATCCCTGCAGAGTACCGGCATCGCGCCCGGCCGTGGCGATCGTGGAGGAGCGCCGATCCACGACCTTTGTCTCATCGCCCGCCAAGTCTGAGGACCGCGGCACACTGCGGCCAGGGGCCCCAGCCGGAACGGGCCTCGAGCACTCGTGCGGCCTGGTCTTGGACGCGTACGGGCGCCGAGCTAGGCAGACCGCTATAGCCGAGTGACCACCACGTCGTCGGAAGGAACTGGTAGGCGCCGAAGTAGCCGTTGCCCGTGTCGGCGCGGTAGTTGCCACCCGACTCGCAGGTCCGGAGCGCGAGCCAGATTCCCGTCGCGGGCGACGTCGCCGAGGCGCCGGGCCGGCGAGCGCCGTCGAGGAGTGCCTGGACGAGGTGGGCCGCGTGGTGCCGGACACTCGCGGAAAGCATCCGGTCGGAGCCGCGCGAGCCGAGGACGAGAGCGAGGCCGAGCGGACCGGCGGCGGAGACGTCGCTGCGCACGAAGAGCCGGAGCGCGTGCGTCGCGACGGCTGTGACTCCGGCGCGGCGCTCGGCTGCGGCCCGTGCGTCGAGCGCGTGCGCCGCGAGCAGCCGGGTCGCCGCACGTCCAGCGGTGTGCGGAGCGAATCCGGCGGCGCCGGCTCCTTGGTCGGCGAATGCGCCGGCCGCGGCGCCGGACGTGATGAGGGTGAGCGTGGTCGTGAAGAGTGCGAGCAATGGGTGCGTTCGCATCTTGCGCCTCCTTGGACTGCGGGAAACCCGTGGGGTTCCAGGTGGGTGCGGGATGCGGGCATGCCGTCGTGGTGCATGCGGCTCGGGACGCGGCGCCGGGAGGGCTGTCGCGCGTCGGGACGCGCATGGCGTCCGGGCGAGGTGCTGACGGTGGCGGCCCGTGGCTGGTCGTTCGGCGTCTCCTTCTCGCCTGGTGGGCGTGGTGGCACACGACGGCGCGATGCGCAGGAGTCGGCAGGAGCTGAGCCGGTGGGCCGGTCACGATCGGGGGCACCTTGCCACGCCCGTCGAGTCCCGGGTGCCGGTCGCCCGGCACCCTCCGTCGGTGTCTCTGTCTGAGTGGCCGAAGAGTAGCCGAGCTACATGATCGTAGCAAACCAGCGCATCCGTACTGGCTGCTCATGGGGCAGAAGAACTAGCACGCGGTGGCCATCTGTCACCGGAGCGCAACCTCGCTCCGTGGGGCCGCCAGCGCTCTTCGTCGCGAGCGGCGGCTCGCTACGATCGGCGCGTGATTCCTGCTTCAGGCGCTCAATACGTCCTCGCCCACGCTGACCAGGTCGCCGTCGTCACCGAGGTCGGGGCGACGCTCCGCTCCTATATCTCGGGCGGGCGGGACGTGTGCTGGGGCTTCGGCGAGTCAGAGATGTGCGGTGGGGGCCGGGGCCAGGTGCTCGCACCCTGGCCCAACCGCCTGCGTGACGGGCGCTACACCTTCGAGGGCGTCGAGGGACACGCCGCGCTCGACGAGCCCGACCGCGCCAACGCGATCCACGGCATCGTGCGGTGGGTGCCGTGGCGCCTCGTGGAGCGCACGGGATCCGCCGTCCGGCTCGCCCATGTGCTCCACCCCCAGCCGGCGTACCCGTTCCGGCTGCACCTCGAGCTCGACTACGGTCTCGACGACCGGGGGCTCACAGTCGTCGTGCGGGCGGTCGCGGACGGTGATTGCCGCACGCCGTTCGGCGTCGGCTTTCATCCGTACTTCGCGGTCGGCCCTGCGGGGGTCGACGAGGCTCGGCTCGCGGTCCCAGCCGACGTCCGTCTCCTGCTCGACGAGCGCGCGCTCCCCGTCGGCTCGCAGCCGGTGGCAGGCACCCCGTACGAGGTCGCGGCGGGCTCGTCGCCGGCCACCGCGGTGGACCGTCCGCCGGTCGGCTCGCTCCGCCTCGACGACTGCTTCACGGGGCTCGCGCTCGGACGGGACCGGCGGTGGCGCGCCGAGCTGCTCGCTGGCGGTGCGGACGAGCCGGTCGTCGTGTGGGCGGACGCGAGCTTCGCGTATGCGATGGTCTACTCAGGGGACACCCAGCCCGGCGCGGATCGGCGTCGGGCGATCGCAGTCGAGCCGATGACCTGCCCGCCGGACGCGCTGCGCACGGGCGACGACCTCATCGTCCTCGAGCCGGGAGAGAGCTTCGCCGCGTCATGGGGGGTCGTCCCGCCCGGGGCCGACCGCTCGGTGCCAACCCCGTCGCCGTCGGTCTGACCGCTAGATCTCGCCGGCCGCCGTGTCGCTCGCGAGCGCCGTCCCCCCGTGCTGCCCGCGCACGACGCCTTCGAGGGCGTCGCACAGGCGCTTCAGCTCGTCGTCCGCGGTCACCTTTTCGCCGTCAGGACCGCGGAGGTAGAAGGTGTCGATGACCTCGTGGCCGAGCGTGTCGACGAGCGCGGCCTCGACGTCGTAGCCCGCGGTCGCGAGCGCCGCCGTGATCTCGTGGAGAAGGCCGAGGCGGTCGGGGGCGCGGACCTCGACGATCGACGCGATCTCCGACGTCTCGTTGTCGATCGAGACGCGGCGCTCCGGTCGCAGCGCGGAGACGGGCCGGCGCGAGCGTGCGTAGGTGCGATCGTGCTCCGCGAGCTCGTGCGTCACGTCGAGGGCGCCGGCGAGGAGCGCGGTGAGGTCCCGCTCGACGGCGGCCCAGTCCGGTGTGCGGTCGAACTGCGGGTCGACATCGAACACCTCGACGGCCATGCCCGGCGTTCCGGCGACCGCGGTCGCCCTCCGGACGTTGCAGCGATGAAGGGCGAGAGCGCCCGCCGCCGCGGACAAAAGCCCGATCCTGTCCGGCGCGACCACGGTCACGCGCTTGCCCGTCGCACGAAGCGCGAGCCGACCGCTCGCGAGGAGCTCGGCCTGTTCGGCGGTCGGCACGTACGGCGCGCTCGCGCCGACCGGCAGGCCGTCGAGGACGCGCCCGACGCGCTCGGCGAGCGTCGAGACGAGCTCCGCCTTCCACGGGCTCCACGCTGAGGTGCCCGTCGCGCGACTGTCGGCCTCGGTGAGCGCGGTGAGGAGCGCGAGCGTGCGCCGGTTCTCGACGATCTTCGCGACGAGCTGTGCCGTCGAGGGGTCGTCGAGGTCGCGCCGGGTCGCGAACTCGGGGATGACGAGGTGGTAGGCGACGAGGGACGCGAGCACCGCGACGTCGCGCTCCTCGTAGCCCATGCGGCGCGCGATGGTCGTCGCGAGCTCCTCGCCGACCTCGCTGTGGTCGCCGTCGTAGCCCTTGCCGAGGTCGTGGAGGAGCGCTCCCATGAGCAACAGGTCGGGTCGGTCGACATCGTCGACGTGCTCGGAGGCGCGCGCGACGGCCTCGAGGAGGTGGCGGTCGACCGTGTAGCGGTGGTAGGCGTTCCGCTGGGGACGGTTGCGCACCGCCTCCCACTCGGGTAGCAGGCGCTCGAAGAGGCGGCGCTGGTCGAGCGCCTCGACGACCGGGACGAGAGCGTCGCCGGTGCCGAGAAGCGCGATGAACGACTCGCGCAGCTCGGTCGGCCAGGGCGTGGGAGCGCTGGGCGCGGTGGCCTCGAGCCGGTCGAGCGTCTCGCGCTCGATGAGCGCGTCGCGCTGCGCGGCGACCGCGGCGACCCGCGTGAGCAATGTCGGATCCGAGGCCGGATCGGCCGACGCGGCGAGCGCGACCTCCCCGCCGCGACACACGATGCCCGGAGCGAGCGCGACCTCCGCGTCACCGGTGCGCTCGCCCGAGAGAAGCGAGCGGGCGCGACGCCAGCACTCGACCGCCGCGGCGGTCACGGTGCGCCCAGAGTGCGCGACCGAGGCCATGAGCGCGTCTGCGTCGGCGAGGCCGAGCAGCTCTGCCACCTCGTCCTGCTCTTGGAGGAGCAGGCGGTCGCTGTCGCGCCCTGTCCTCAGGTGGAGCGCGACGCGCACCGACAGCACGAGGCGCTCCGCCTCCGCGAGCGCGTCGGACCTCGAGAGCGGGGCGAGCGCCGGGAGAGCCGCCCCGAGCGCGCGGAGCGCGTCGGTGTCACGCAGGCCGCCAGCGGACTGCTTGAGGTCGGGCTCGAGGAGGAACGCGAGCTCGCCCGCCTCGTGATGGCGCTTCTCCGCCGCGCGCTCGAGGTTCGGGACGAACGTCGCGGCCTGCTTGCGCCAGGCGTCGGTGACCTCCTCGACCACTCGCGACGCGAGGCGCTCGTCACCCGCGACGAGCCGGCCGTCGAGCAGCCCCAGCATCGCCTTCAGGTCGGAGCGCGCGACGGCGAGCGCCTCGCCGCGCGTCCGGACGCTGTGGTCGAGCTTCAGTCCCTCGTCCCAGATCGCGTACCAGATCGACTGCGCGACGCGGTCATAGCCACCGCGAGCCCGATGGAGCAGCACGAGGTCGAGGTCGCTACCGGGACACAGCTCGCCGCGGCCATAGCGCCCGACGGCGACGAGCGCGAAACCGCGCGACTTGCCCTTCGTCGCGCGGTCGAACAGCCCGCCGACCCAGGCGTCTGCGGCCGCGCCGTAGCGCGCGGGGAAGTCGACGGCCGCGAGCCGCCTCTCGAGAACGGCGGTCGAGAGTCGATCGCGCGCCGCGCGCAGCGAAGGCGGCACGCCGAGCGAGCCCGTCCCGTCGTCGGTCACGCGCACGCTGGCCATGTCGGTGACAGGATACGTGACGCCGGGAGGTCGACCGCACGTGCCGCGAGGGCGATAACCGCCGACGCGTTGGGCGGCGCCGACGAGACGGGCACTTGAGGTGACGCGATCGCGACCGGTGCCGTGTCCGGGGCGGGCCGCGGCGATACGATGGCCGCGGGCGCGAATCGCCCGGGAAGTGGCGGTGCATAGATGATCCAGCCCAAGCAGACCGGCTCGCCGGTGCGCCACGGCAGCGGGCTGAGGCCCGGGCACATGGCCCTCGTCGGAGTGACGACCGTCGTCGCGGTCGTCGTCGCATTCGCAGCGCTGTCGTCGATCGTCGGAGTCGTCGCGTTCGCCGT
>DATLRJ010000028.1:0-8712 GCA_035534715.1 Acidimicrobiales bacterium
AGACAGAGCCACCCGAGCGTCTCGACTCCGGCGGGAAGGCCGACGAGCGACGCGAGCTCGTCGGGCGGGAAGAGCGTCACCCACCCGAGGCCGAGCCCCTCGGCACGCGCGGCGAGCCAGAGGTTCTCGATGGCGAGGGTGCACGACCAGATGTCCGCGTCAGGGAACGTCGCACGGCCGATCACTCCCGCGGCGTCCGCTCGGCGGTCGCAGCAGACGACGACGCCGATCGGTGCCTCACGGATCCCGTCGAGCTGGAGGTCGAGCATCCGGCGCGCCGCGTCCTCGTCGAGCCCGCCCGCCTGGCGGAGCCGTTCCCGGTCGGCGATCTGCGCCGCACGCTCACGGCACGCGGCATCCCGTACGATCACGAAGCGCCACGGTTGGCAGTGGCCGACCGACGGCGCGGCGTGCGCGGCAGTGAGGAGGCGCCGGAGGAGTGCCGGATCGAGCGGGTCGGGCCGGAAGCGGCGGATGTCGCGGCGTGCCGAGACGACCTCGTAGACGGCGGCACGCGTCGCGTCGTCGAAGCGCCAGCCGGCGGGATCTGCTCGCCGCTGCGCCGCGGACGTCGTGTCGCCGACGACCGGCACCGGCCGGGGCCATGTCACCGGTGCGCTCCGCGCCATCGCGGCTCGACTGGGTGCGGACCCGTCACCGTGGTGCTCCCGCGTCGATGAGCGCGCGCACGGCGTCGAGGTCGATGTGGGTCTCGATCGCGTTGGCGACGAGGTCGATCTCGGCCTGGCGGCACGACTCGAACGATAGCGAGCTCGCGTCGATCTGCTTGGCCCGGCGCGTGGCGACCGACGAGAGGAAGGCGCGACGAAAGGCGTCGGCCTCGAGCACGCCGTGCAGGCTCGTCGCCCAGATCCCCCTCGCGGGATCGGCCACGCCCTCGTGCTCGACGTCGCTCCCGTCCTCGAGCGCGAGCCAGGAGCGACTCCCCGGTCCCCGCAGCGGCCGGCCATGGTGGATCTCGTAGCCGTCGACCGGCACGCCAGACGGGCAGCGCCCGCGTCGCTGCCGCGTGCACTTGTCCCGCTCGAAGACCGTGTGAACGTCGAGAAGGCCGAGGCCCGCGACCTTCCCCGCACCCGACTCGACGTCGTCGTCGATCGTCGCGCCGAGCATCTGGTAGCCCGCACATATACCGAGGAGCGTGCTGTCGCGCCGCAGGGCCGCACCGATCGCCCGGTCGACGCCGTGCTCTCGCAGCCAGCGGAGGTCGGCGACCGTCGCTTTCGATCCGGGAAGGACGACGAGGTCGGGATCACCGAGGGTCGCCGCGCTCGAGACGAAGCGCACTGCGACACCGGGCTCGATCGCGAGCGGGTCGAGGTCGGTGAAGTTCGCGAGGTGCGGCAGGTGGACGACTGCGACGTCGAGGGCGTCGCTGCCCGGGCGAGGCGCCGCGGCGGCGCGCCCGGTCCCGAGCGCGAGCGAGTCCTCGGCGTCGATCGTGAGCAGGCCGAGGTGGGGAATCACGCCGAGGCATGGGAGCCCGCAGCGCCTCTCGATCTCCGCGATCCCGGAGTCGAGCAGGTGTGGATCGCCGCGCAGCTTGTTGACGACGAATCCGCCGAGCTGTGCCCGCAGCTCCTCCGGCAAGAGGGCGACCGTCCCATAGATCGAAGCGAACACCCCGCCACGCTCAATGTCGCCGACGAGGATCGCGGGGATCCCCGCGCGCCGAGCGAGGGGAAGGTTGACGATGTCGCGGTGAAGTAGGTTGATCTCTGCCGCGCCGCCGGCGCCCTCGGCGACTACCACGTCGTATCGAGCGCGGAGCGACGACAGCGCTGCGGCGACGATTTCGGAGAGCGAGCGCGTCGACGCCCCGTAGTCGGCCGCCCGGACCTCTCCGGCGGCGCGGCCCATGACGACGAGCTGGCTCGTCATCTCTCCCGTCGGCTTCAACAGGACGGGGTTCATCTCGACCTCGGGGTCGATTCGCGCGGCCGCGGCCTGGTGCGCCTGGGAGCGCGCGATCTCGTGGCCGCTCGCCGTGACCATCGAGTTGAGCGCCATGTTCTGCGCCTTGAACGGCGCGACGCGCAGGCCCGCGCGGACGAGAGCTCGGCATAGCCCCGCGACGATCCTGCTCTTGCCGACGTCGCTCGCGGTACCGCAGACCATCAGCGCGCCACGAACGCTCACCGCTGATCCTCCACGACGAGCTCGAGGCCGCGTGCGAGACGTTCGAGCGGCCCCGGGGAGGGAACGGCGATGCGCACCGTCCCGGGAAGGCCGAAGCTCGTGCAGTCGCGGACGAGGATGCCGAGCCGGCCGAGCGCGGGTCGCAGCCAGGCGGCCTCGCGCACGAGCACCCACGGCGCGTCGGCCGCGTCGACCGCGAACCCCGCGCGCTCGAGCACCGACACGAGCGAGCCGCGCAGCGAGGCAACCTCGCGGGCCCACGCGACGAGGGGCGCGCCGTCGAGCAGCTCTGGCAGCACGCCGAGGGCGATCGAGCTCACCGACCACTCAGGCTGACGCGCGCGGATCATCTCGAGCAGCCGGGCGTCGGGCGCGATCACGTAGCCGAGGCGCAGCCCCGGGCACGCGAAGAGCTTCGTGAAGGAGCCGACGACGAGCGCGCCGCGTTCGGCGTCGCCGCGCGTGAGGTGCCCGGTCGCGAGGGCATAGAACGCCTCGTCCCAGCACGCAGCTCGCGCCCCTTCCGGCGCGAGCACGCCCGTCGGGTTGTTCGGGTTCGAGCGGACGCGGTCGCGCTCGCGCGCCTCTGCACCTGATCGCACGGTTACGAGGTGCCGGCGCCAGAGAGAGAACTCCGGCTCGACGAGCGACGCGACCCTGAGCTCGCGAGCGACGAGAGCGATCGCCTCGGCGCCGCCGTTCGTAAGAAGAAGCCGTTCGCTCGGCACCCCGAGAGCCTCGCTGAGAGCTCTTGTCGCCCGGCTCGGCTGCGGATATCGCCGGATATCACAGGCATGGCGCGCGACGAGCGGAGCGATGTCGCTCGCGAGCGGGTTCATCGTCACCGAGAGGTCGAGCACGTCGCAGGGTTCTACCCCGAGCACCCGTGCGAGCGCCTCCGCGTCGCCGCCGTGCGCTCCGGGCGGCGGGACGACCGGGCCAGGGTCGGGACGTCCCGTCACGACGCGCCCGCCTGCTGAAGCGAGGCGCGACGAGCTGAGCCGGAGCCGGAGCCGGAGCCGGAGCCGGATCGGGCGCGGGCGCGGGCGCGGGCGCGGGCGCGGGCGCGGGCGCGCAGCGACAGCGCGGAGACTCCGAGCGCGACGGACGCGGCTGTGCCGACGTCATGTGAGAGCCGGACCGCCCGTGCGATGTCGTCGCGTTCGGGCACGCGCCCGTCACCGAGGAACGGCCGGGTCTCCGGCACTCCGCCGTAGGAGCTCTCCCCGCCGAGGCGGAGCCCGAGCGCGGCCGCGAACGCCGCCTCCGCGACGCCGGCGTTCGGCGATGGGTGCGCCCGAGCGTCACGGCGCACGACACGCCATACGCGCGTTGCCTGGCGCGGGCGGACCGCGAGGACAAGGAGAGCGGTCAGGCGCGCGGGCGCGAAGTTCATGACGTCGTCGACGCGCGCGCTCGCCCAGCCGAACCGCTCATAGCGGGAGGACCGATATCCGACGAGGGCGTCGAGCGTGTTCGCCGCTCGGTGGACAAGGACGCCGGGTGCGCCCCCGAGCGCCGCGAACAGCAGCGGCGCGATGACCGCGTCGACCGTGTTCTCCGCGACCGACTCGACGGCCGCGCGGGCGAGCTCGCCCGCGTCGAGGCGCGCGCTGTCGCGCCCGACGAGGGAGCGCACGTCGCGACGCGCCTGCTCGAGGTCGCCGTCTCGGAGCGAGAGGTCGACACGGGCCGCCTCGTCGCCGAGGGCGCGCCCTCCGCATGCGAGGAAGGTCGCCCCAACCGTCGAGCGAACGAGGACACCCGCGAGCGCGCCTGTTCCGACCCCGCACGTCGCATACAGCGCTCCCGTGCGCCGATCGTCGCGATAGACGAGCCGCTCGATGCTCGCCATCGTCCAGGCAAACGCTCGTAGCGGGTGGACGGGAGAGGGAGGCTCGCCGAGCAGCCGGTCGAG
The DNA here is from genome assembly GCA_035534715.1 of Acidimicrobiales bacterium. Lineage (GTDB taxonomy): Bacteria > Actinomycetota > Acidimicrobiia > Acidimicrobiales > Bog-793 > JAJZBW01. The sequence continues at coordinate 4,079 of DATLRJ010000028.1, forward strand.
GACATAGCCGGCAGCCGCACCGCGAAGGCGGGCCGGCACGTCCCCGGGCACGAGGGTGGTCAACGGCTCGCGGCGACAAGAAGGCCGATCGTCTCGCAGACCACCCCCGCCGCACCGAGGACGTCACCTGTGAAGCCTCCGACGCGTCGGCGGGAGACTGCGAGCACGGCGGCTCCCGAGACACAGCCCGCGAGGAGGCCGAGGACGCCCCGCCGACCGTGACCGATCCCGGCGAGGAGCACCGATGCACCGATGCCGGCGATCGCGAAGCGGCGCGCCGCGTCCGGACCGCCGGTCGTCGGGAGGAACGGCGTCACGAGCCCGGCGTCGCGTGCGTAGGGAAGGGCCCTGCTCGCGACCACCATGACGCTTCGCGAGCAGCACGTGAGCGCTGAGAGCAGAAGTGGCGAGGGCTCGAGCGAGCTGAGGGCGGCGGCCCTCGCGAGGAGGGACAGCACGAGCGCCGTCGCGCCGAAGGTCCCGAGATCGGGCTCGGCCATGATCTCGAGGCGGTCTTTCACGGGGACGTGCGCGAACAGTCCGTCCGCGGCGTCCGCGAGGCCGTCGAGGTGGAGCGCACCGGTCAGCGCGACGTCCGCCGCGACGGCGAGCGCTGCCGCGGGAAGATCAGGCCACATGCGCCGGGCGCCGCACCACACGATCCCCTCGATGAGCCCGATCCCCGCACCGACGACCGGGAAGAGCTCCATCGCCGCGGGGGACGGGGCCCGCTCCGAGTGAGATGCAGGCGTCAGGAACGCGGTCGCCTCGCGGAGCGGTTCGAGGAACCGCGACCGTAGCGTCGGCGCGCAGGCCGCAGCGCTCGTCAACTCGGCGACCTCGTCGGGCGCGCGGGCGCGGTGTCGAGGTCGTACAGCGCGAGGACCCGTCCCGCGACGACGAGATAGGCGTCGTCGGACGCGTCGGCGACGGCCGAGTTCACCCGGCCGAGGGCGTCGCGATAGCGGCGCGAGTACGCGTCGGCCGGGACGATGCCGGACCCGACCTCGTTGGACACGACGACCGTCGGCGCCGGCCGACCGCGCGCCAGCGACGCGAGTGCCGTCGCGCGCTCGACGATCGCCGTGTCGTCGGCGCCCTCGTCGGCGAGGTTCGCGACCCACAGCGTCAGGCAGTCGAGGACGACGGTCACCTCGGCGGGTAGCGCGGCGAGCGCCGCCTCGATCTCGAGGGGCACCTCGGTCGTATGCCACTCAGGAGGACGCTCGGCGCGATGGCGTGCGATTCGCTCGGCGAATTCGGCATCTCGAGCGACACCGGTCGCGATGAAGCTCACGGGACGGCCGGACCGCGCGGCGATCGCGACGGCGAGCGAGGACTTTCCGCTCCTTGCTCCACCGAGCAGGAGGGTGAGCATCAGAAGTCGATGCCTTTCGCGGCGCGTATTCCGGCGTCGAACGCGTGCTTGACCTTGCGCACCTCGCTCACCGTGTCAGCAACCGACACCAGACCCTCTGAAGCGTTCCGGCCGGTGACGATGACGTTGACCTTCGCTGGACGCGACGCGATCGTCCCGGTGACGTCCGCCTCGTCGATCCAGCCCCAGTTGATCGGGTAGGTGATCTCGTCGAGGAGCACGACGTCGAACCTCCCGCTCTCGATGGACTGCTTCGCGAGGGCCCACGCAGCGCGAGCGAGGTCGGCGGAGTGGTCGAGGTCGTCGGCGTCCCAGGTGAAGCCGTCTCCGGTCACGTGCCATTCGGCGCCGAGCTCGCTGAGGAGGCGCACCTCTCCTGAGTGCCACCGCCCGGACTTCACGAACTGCACGACACAGACGCGCCACCCCCGCGCGAGGGCGCGGAGCACGGTGCCCATCGCGGCCGTCGTCTTGCCCTTGCCGTCCCCGGTGTTCACGAGCACGATGGACGGCGCTCGCCGCGTCTCCGGCCGCGTGCGCTGCGTAGGTGGTGTCGTCATCGCACTCCTCCTCCCGTGCCGGCCGGCGACCGGACGCCCACGCACGCGCCCGCGCGCTGAGCCGCGGTCAGCGGGGAGCCCTCGCGTGGGGACCGAGGCCGCACCGGCGCGACGACGACGCCGTCCCTGCCGGTGAATATCTCGACGGACGCCTCGAAGACCGAGGCGAGGCTCGCGACCGTGAGGACCTCCGCGGGCTTGCCGCGAGCGACCACGCGCCCGCCGGACATGACGATCAGCCGGTCCGCGTACTGCGCGGCGAGGGTGAGGTCGTGGAGCGCGCAGAGCACCGAGAGCGAGCGCTCCCGCCGGAGCTCGTCGGCCAGCTCGAGCACGAGCTGGCCGTGCCCGAGGTCGAGCGACGCGGTCGGCTCGTCCATGAGGAGCACCGGTGCCTGCTGGGCGAGCGCGCGGCCGAGGACGGCGCGCTGTGCCTCGCCGCCGGAGACCTGACCGAGTGGCCGGCGCGCGAGGGGAGCGAGGTCGAGCCGGTCGAGCACCTCGGCGACGACGCGGCGGTCGTGTCTCGTGTCGGCCCCGAAGTAGGAGTGGTGGGGCGAGCGGCCGAGTAGGACGTAGTCGCCGACGAGCATCGCTGGTGGGAGCACGGGGCGCTGGGGCACGTACGCGACGAGCCGCGCTGTGGTGCGGCGGTGTGTGGCGCTCGCGGGCGTGCCCGCGACCCGGATGGTGCCGTGGTACGCGACGAGTCCGGCGACGGCCCGGAGCAAGGTCGTCTTTCCCGCCCCGTTGGGGCCGACGAGGCCGACCACGCCCGCGTCGCTCACCTCCGCGCTCACCCCGTCGATCACCCTCGCTCCGCCGAGGTCGACCGACACGTCGTCGATCTCGATCATCTGGCTCCTGTCATCGATGCCCGGTCATCCGGCAAGGCGCCGCGACTGGCGGAGCACTACGAGGAAGAACGGCGCGCCGAGAAATGCAGTCACCACGCCGAGCGGGATCTCGCCAGGCGAGAGCACCGTTCGCGCGAGCACGTCGGCGGCGATGAGGAATCCCGCGCCGAAAAGCACCGACAGCGGGAGGATCCGCTGATAGCTGGGTCCAAGGACGAGGCGGATCGTGTGCGGCACGATGATCCCGACGAAGCCGATCAACCCGCTCACCGAGACGACTGCTGCGGTGCCGAGGGTCGCCGCGGCGACGACGGCGAGACGCACCCGATCGGCGTGCACTCCGAGGCTGCCCGCCTCGTCGTCCCCGACGGAGAGCACGTCGAGGAGCCTCCGGCAGAGAATGAGGACCGTCGCCGCGACGCCCACGTAGGGAAGGACGAGCTCGACCTCGCTCCACCCCGCCGTGGACAGCCCACCGAGGATCCACGTGTAGACCTCCTGGAGCACGGGGGTGTCGCGCTGGAGGAGAAAGGTCTGCGCCGCGGCGAGGAACGCACCGACCGCGACGCCGCCGAGCACGAGGCTCGTCGCGTCCCGTGCCCGTTCACGCGTCCGGCCGAGAGCGATGGTCGCGCCGACTGCCACGATCGCGCCGACGAACGCGGCGAGGGGGAGTGGGTCGAACCCGAGCCCGCGCAGGTGGGGGAGCTCGACGACCGCGACCGTCGCTCCGAGGCCGGCGCCTGACGCGACGCCGAGTAGGTAGGGATCGGCGAGAGGATTGTGGAACACACCTTGGTACGACGCTCCGGCGAGCGCGAGCATCGCGCCGACGATCCCACCGAGCACGATGCGCGGCATGCGCAGCTGCCAGACGACGACGTCCGCCGTCGCGGACAGGTGGGAGTGGATAGGTATGAAGGGAATGCGGCTCGCGACTTGCGCGAGGACCTGGTCCGGGGGGATCCCCGCGGGTCCGACGAGCAGTGCGCCGAGGCCCGCGGCGAGGAGGAACGCGACGCCCGTGACGACGTGGAGAGCGTGGAGCCGGGTGGGCTGCATCTCGCCGGCCGCGCCTCGCGGCCCCTCGCTCATTTCGTGCCCGACGCCCCACGCCGCTCGACGGCGCGGGCGATCAGGGCCGCGAACGTCTCGAGGCTGTGTGGGCCCCACTCGGATGCGGTCGAGTCGTTCACCGGGATCACGTGGTCGAGGTGCACGGCGCGAAGGCCCGCGAACCCTGGGCGGGCGGCGAATGTCCTCGCGCTCTGTGCGCAGCAGACCGTGTCCGCGAGGAACACGTAGTCGGGATTGGACTTCACGAGGTACTCAGCGGAGAGCTGGGGGTACCCAGAGGACGCCCGCCCCGCGGCGTCCGCGACATCGACCATCCCGAACCGTGAGAACAGGGAGCCTATGAACGTCTTCGAGGTCGCGCTGTAGTAGGTCGGGTCCAGTTCGATGTAGTAAGTCCTGCCCGCCGCACGTGTGCCGACGGAGCGGACGACCTTCGCGAGGTCGTCGTGGATCGAGACGACGACGGTCCCTGCCGCGGCCGCGTGGCCGGTGGCGCGTCCCAGCTCTCGGATCTGAGTGTCGGCGCCAGCGACTGTCGTCGCCGGGGGCAGGACGAGCGTCGCGATGTGCAGCGAGTGCAGCTGGGCGACGAGGTGGCTCGTGTCGAATGCGAGGATGACGAGGTCCGGGCGAAGCGGGAGGTAGTCCTCGGCGCTCGATTCGTAGCCCGTGAAGCTCGTCCGCGGGGCGTTGGGCGGGTAGGTCGAGTACTTGTCGACGCCGACGACCTGGCCCCCGGCGCCGATCGCGTAGAGCATCTGT
>DATLRJ010000029.1:0-6692 GCA_035534715.1 Acidimicrobiales bacterium
CCCGTCCTACCGTCCCCTCCATCGGGGCGGGGTCGCGGCCCGAGACGCCGCGTACCACGAGGGCACTGTGTGGCCCTGGCTCATCGGCCCGTACGCGGACGCGTGCGACCGCCTCGGGGTCGCACGAGAGGGCCTGCTCGACGGCCTGCTCGGCCACATAGGCGACGTCGGCATCGGGTCGATCTCGGAGACCGCGGACGGAGTCGCCCCGCACGGCGCGACGGGCTGCCCGTTCCAGGCGTGGTCCGTCGCGGAGCTTCTCCGCGTCTACCGTCGCGCGAGCGGAGAGCCCCCTGTGGATCGACGGTGACCCGGGATTGACGCCGGCCTTTATCAGCGCACGCGATGTAGGAGCGAGGCGTGCGCGACGCTTCCCGTCCCGGCAGGCGAGCGCGGCGTGTCGTCGGCCCATCGGGCGCCACGCGCGTGGCCGAAGGGGATGATCGTCGCGGTGCCGCCGGACCGCCCTCCCCCTGCGCTCGTCGCACGAAGGGCGCGACTGCAGGCGACGAGGAGGAGTATTGCGACGATCAGCGAAGGCACCCCGAGATCGACGCGCTCTCCGATCGAGAAGCCGATCGCCGACATGGCCTGCGCGAGCGCACTCGCGATGGCGAGTGCGAGAACGTACCGGGGAAAGCCAGTGGTCTCCACCGCTCGCGACGCTACCGCCCTGGTGTCGTGTCGCCGTCCGCCGCGCTGAGAGTTCCTTCAGCAACGCGGTGGGCCGGCAGGGCCGCCGCACACGGACGGCGGTGGCGCCGCGGGCAGGACGTGCGATCTGTGCCTATCGCGTCCCATCCGCACGTGTGACGCGCTTCACCTGGGAGTCGCTCGCGCTGACGACGATCCGGACCTGAGCGGTCTCTCAGTATTCGCAAGGTGTATCTCCCCAGCTCGCGGTGGCAATCGAGCACCGCGACGCGCGATCTCGTGACGGGTGACCGGAGGTTGTCGTCATCTCTTGGTAACACTTCGGTCGCGGCTCGACGAGGACGTCGGGTCGCGGTCGGCACACCGAAGCCACCGATGGCTTCGAGCGAAATAGCGAAAGGCAGATCCAATGCACACGTTCATCTCGAAGAAGGTCGCTCCCGCAGTGCTCGCGCTCTCGGTCGTGGGTGGTGTGGTCGGTGGCGCGGCTGCGGTCGCGTCGGCTGCGCCGAAGGTCGCCGCGCACGCGGCGAGCGGAGTCGTCGTCTCGGCGAATGCCAAGACGGACGAGATCACGGTGAAGGTCGGAAAGGTCCTCGACCACTTCAAGGCGTCAGCGGCGACCAAGGTCACGATCGCCGGCAAGAGCGGCAAGATCGGTGCCCTGAAGAAGGGCGAGAAGGTGACCGTCCACTACACGGAGTCCGGCAAGGTGCTGACGGCGACGACCGTCGCGGCTGCAAAGGCCTGACGCTCCACACGCCCGGTCGTCCAGCGGGATCGACGACCCTCCGGGTGAGCACGGCATGACGCCGTGCTCACCCGGTCTGGCGCGTCCTCGCGGTCGGTCCGCGACCGGTCATCCCCGCACGATGCGCACGACGAATCGAGCGCCCGGGTGCGCGTCCTCGACCCACACCTCGCCTCCGTGGGCGCGCACGATCTCTCTCACTATCGCGAGACCGAGCCCGGCCCCACCTCCGTGGTGGGTCCGAGCCGTGTCGAGCCGCACGAACCTCTCGAATATGCGCAGACGGTCGGCCTCGGGGACCCCGGAGCCGTCGTCTTCGACGGTGAGCGTGATCCCCTCCGGCGACGCGCCGACCGCGAACCGGACGCGACGCCGAGCGTGGCGCTCGGCGTTGTCGGCGAGGTTGGCGACGACCCTCGTCAGCTGAGTCTCGTCGCCGCGGATGCGGCATGCCGTGACGCCGTCGATCGAGACCTGGACGCGCCCATGCTCACGGAGCCGGCTCGCATGGGTGAGCACCACCTCGTCGAGGTCGACGTCGCGCTGCTCGAGCACGAGGATCTCCTCGTCGAGACGCGCGAGCGTGAGCAAGTCCCCGACGAGCCGGCTGAGCCGATCGACCTCGGCGATCGCCCCTTCCAGAAGCTCGCGCGATCCGTCGCCCGGATGGGTGACTGCGACCTCGAGCTGCGCGCGAAGCGCCGCCAGCGGGTTCCTCAGTTCGTGCGATACGTCCGCGACGAGCTGGCGCTCGCGGGAGTTCGCCTGCTCGAGCCTGGCGAGCATGGCGTTCATCGTCCGGGCGAGGCGGCCGATCTCGTCGTCGACCGCGGGCTCGGGGACTCGCCGGTGCAGCTCTCCCGCGGATATGCCGGCGACTTCCGAGCGCACGAGCTCGACAGGTCGCAGCGCCCAACCGGTGAGCATCCAGACGAGGAACCCGACGATGAGCGTGACGACCGCGAGCGTCGTGAGAAGTGTCAGCACCACCGCCTCGACCGCGTGGTCGGCGGCACCGAGCGAGGCGGCGACGAGCACGGTTCCCCTGACCGGCGCGCCGCTGATCCCGACGGCGACGACCGTGAACCGGTTGTCGAGGTCGAGCTGGACCCGCGTGAAGCGGCGCACGTGGATGACGACTCCCGAGCGAACCTCGGTCTGGCCGGGCGCCGGGTGCAAGGTGTCCATCGCGGGCTGGCCTCGCACGTTCCGGCTCGACGTGATGACTGCGCCGCTCCGGGCAACGATCTGTGCCGCGATCTCCTCGGAGGAGATCGGAAGGCGCGACGGTAGCGTTCCGCGGGCGACGATGAACGAGCTGATGTCGAGTGCCTCGGAGCGGGCCGTGTTGGCGACGCTCGTGTCGAGTGCGCTCTGCAGGACGGCAGTCGCGCTATAGGCGCTGAGCGTGAACGCGATGGCGACGACGAGCACCGAGACGAGGGCGGCACGCGCGCGGACGGTCCCGAGCGCGCGTACGCGCAGCGGTGGCCGCGTTCTACGCACTGCCCGGACGAACGTCGAACCGGTAGCCGGCGCCGCGGATGGTCTCGATGGAGCGGATCCCGAACGGCACGTCGATCTTCTTGCGGAGATAGCCGACGTACACCTCGACGATGTTCGGGTCTCCGTCGAAGTCCGGTCCCCAGACCGAGCGCATGAGCTCCTCCTTGCCGACGACCTCCCCCGGGCGGGCGAGCAAGGCAGCGAGCACGTCGAACTCGCGCCGGGAGAGCTCGATGGTCGTACCCGCCCGGACGCACCGGCGATTACGGAAGTCGATCACGATGTCGCCGGTCCGCTGGATGGTCGGCTCGTCGCCGAGGGGACGCGAGCCCCGTCTCGCAAGGGCGCGGAGCCGAGCGCGCAGCACGACGAGGGAGAACGGCTTCGTGAGGTAGTCGTCGGCTCCCGCGTCGAGAGCCTCCGCCTGGTCCCATTCGCCGTCCTTCGCGGTGAGCATGAGCATTGGCGTCCAATTGCCCTCCTCCCGAAGGCGCGCGCAGATCTGGAAGCCGTTGACGTGGGGGAGGAGGATGTCGCACACGATGACGTCGAAACGGTCCTCGCGGGCGAGCCGGAGACCCTCGCTCCCTGTCCCCGCGGCTACGACGTCGTGGCCCTCGGCACGAAGGCCCCGACAAAGCGCCGTTCGCAGGCGCTCCTCGTCCTCGATGAAGAGGATCCTCACGGGCGCGGAGCTGCTCGCGCACGGCGCGCCGCGAGAAACGACGCGGCCCGCGTCACCTTGGGCGCGCCTGCGGCTCGAGCACGAGGCAAGTATCGCAGCCGCACGCCGTTCCTCGGAGGTCACGACGGCCTGCCGCGCGGCCGCGGCCGCGGCCGGCACAGGACCGCGCTCTGCTACCTCACGAGGGCGACGCGGCGGACGGCACGCGCCCCCGACGACAGGCGTGTCACGAGCGTGACCGTCGTGCGGTGACCTGATCGGGCACGAGCGGCGAGCACTCGCCCCGGGGCGGTCATCCACATCGCGATGGAGCGGCTGCGACTAGGGGCGAGGGAGAAGCGGCCGCGTGCGACGACGACGTGGAGCACCGTGCCCGTTCGAGAGACGCGGGCGATCGACAGCACGGCGCTGCCCGAGCAGGGTGCGGTGCCGCGGCAACGGACGGCGAGATACGCGCGCCCTCCACCCAGCTGGACGGCCGGCGACGAGATCACGAGATCGGGAGTGGCCGCGACGACAAAGGTCGGGTCCCCTCGGAAGGTCGCCGTCGCGGTGCCGTTCGCTTTCGAGACTCCGACGACCCTCGCGCCGGATCCCGTGAGCTCGTATACCGCGTCCCCGGCGCGGATGTGGTCGTCGGTGATCGTGATCGTGACCGGACCGGTGGAGACCGCGGTCCCGCCCGCCGCCGCGAACCACCCGACGGCGAAGGACACGACGTACGCGTCTCCTCGGGGGAGAAGGACGGCGATCGTGGACGGGCGCGCCGCGGGGTACACGGCGACGGTCGTGCCGGGCGCGAGCGCGCCCGCCGGGACCGAGACGTCGGCCGTTCCGGCACCGGACCTGGCGGTCACCGTCGTCGCACCGACGGGCTGCACGACGCCGGTGGTCGGTGCGGCGAGCGCCGCGGCCGGGACGCCGAGCACCGCCCCCCCCGACACCGGGAGTGTCGTCGCAGGGCTCGTTGCCGGCGGGCGCGTGACCACCGTCGCGGTCGGAGCGGCAGGTGGCGCCGAGGTGCCTGGCGCGCTCGTGCCAGCGGCCGGCTCGTCGAGGGTCACCGGCACCGACACCGCTGCGGGCCCGTCACCGCCGGAGGCCGCCGCGGAGACCGCGAGCCGATAGGTGGTCCCGCGAAGAAGCGAGGTGAGCGTCGCGCGGGACGACGTGCCGGGTACCGTGACGCTCCCTCCCGTCGCCGGTGACGCGGAAATCGTGTACGAAAGGATCGTGCCGGTGCTCGATCCCGTGAGCGCGGGCGCGCGCCATTCGAGGGTCGCCGAGGTCGCCGTCGTGACCACCCCGAGGATGGTCGGGGCGCCGGGGAGCCCGTCGGGCGTGGTCCACCACGGCGAGATCGCAATACCAGGTGCGACCGTGGCACCCGCGACCGTACCCTGCTCGGACGGGCCGGACGGCGTTCCCCAGTAGTCGTCGGTAGCCGAGATCGAGGAGACGACGGGCCCCGCGACGGCGACCCCCCCGGGGCCGGCAAGTGAGTCATCGGTGATGCTGAGTGCGTCGATCGTTCCCGACGCGTCACCCGGCGCTCCGCCCGGGAGGTCCTCGAGAAGGACGTCGGACGCGCCGTCACCTGTGGCGGTGAGCGTATCGCCGGAGATCGTTACCGAGTCGATTGCCCCGGCTTGCGACGCGGACGCCGACGGGGCGACCGTGAGGCCGATCGCCGCGGAGCCGGGGCCCGTCGTCGTCACGACGTCGTCGGTGACTGCGACGTCGGACGTGGTGCTCCCGGCGTCCGCGTCGATCGTGATCGGCTGGGACGGACCGGCGATCGAGTCCGGAGCGACGCCGAGATCGAACGTGTCCCCCGATATCGTCACGCCCTCAACGCCTCCCGGGCGGCCGAGATAGCCCTGCCCGGCCTCGGCGATGACACCGTCGCCGTCGTAGCCGGTGAACGAGGTGCCGGTGACCTCGAACGTCCCGACCCCCTGCTGGCCACCTGACGAGCCCGGGTTCATGCTGAGAACACCCTCGGGCGCGAACGGCTCGGTCGTCGCGCCCGGCGCCGGGTCCCAGGGCACGCCGGACGCGGTCGCGACGGCCTCGGTCATCTCGAGCGGCACGAGGCCGGAGAACGCCGACTGGGAGATCGACAGCGCGCCCGAGTAGCCGTAGGCGAGCACGGCCTGCCACATGCCGGTGAAGGTCGAGTCGACGATCGATGTTGACGAGCCGGGGGCGCCTCCGACGAGCACGCCAACCGAGCTGTCGCTCTCGACGTAGGGGTCGAGGGTCGTGTCCGTCGCGAACTCGTCGCCGGAGAGCGTGAGTGTGCTCGCGCCGGCGAGGTCCGACACGACGAGATCGGGCGCGTCGGGCAGACCCTGGTCCTGCGGGTTGCCGCCGGTGAGCGCGCCGCCTGTGCCCTCGACCGTGACGGCGTCGAGCGCGTAGGCGCCGACGGGCTGGGCGCCCGACGCGTCGCTCGGCATCGCGCAGTTCCCCGACGAGTCGTGACCGATCTGGATGTCCGGGTGCTGGATGAAGCCGTCGCCTGTGCAGTCGGGATTCGCCTCGCCGATGTCGAGAACGGTCCGGCCGGCGCCCGCCCCGACGATCGTCACGGGGTTCCAGACGACGAGCTGCTTCTCGTCGAATGTGCCGGCGCCGACGTCGATGGTCGCCCCGCTCGGGGCGTTGCCGAGCGCGTTGCCGATCGTCGCACACGGGTCCGCCGCCGACGTGCACCCGTTCCCGAGGTCGCGCCCTCCGATAGCGACGTACAGCGTCGACGGCGACGCAACTGCCGCGGGGCGACCGGGCCAGGTGACGATCGCGCCCGCGACGGTCGTCGCGACGACCGTCGTGACGACCGCGATCCGGCGCGCGGCGCGCCCTCGGCGTCGCGCGCCGCCCATCGTCTCTCGCACGTCGGGCGATGATACGTATAGATAGCGCTCCGTTCAAGTAGCAACGTGGGCGCCGGAGCGCTCCGCACGGGCCCGTGCCGTCTGCACGTGCCGCCTGCGACCGCGAGCCCTGCGCGAGCCGGACCCCCTTATGGCCCTGGGGCGTACGTCGCCTCGATGCCGCGCACGTCGCCGTCGTCGTCGAGCAGCACCGCAT
>DATLRJ010000030.1:0-9584 GCA_035534715.1 Acidimicrobiales bacterium
ATCTCGTTGATCCGGCGCGGGGGGACGTCGATCGCGACCGCCAACCGGTGCTGGGTGATCCCTAGGGGCACGAGGTACTCCTCGAGTAGGACCTCTCCTGGATGGATCGGCGCCATGGTCGTAGTCGGAGCCACGATGTCCCCCTCCTCAGTGGTAGTCGACGATCTCGACGCCTTCGGGACCGGCGGCGGTCCAGCGGAGGCAGATGTGCCACTGCTGGTTGACCCGGATGCCGTGCTCGTCGGCTCGATCACCCCGGAGCTACTCGAGCCGGTTGCCCGGGGGGTACATCGCTCGTACCGTCAGCTGGCTGCGTCACGTCTCCGCGGTCGGCCCCTCGCTGCGATCGGCGCTCCGCGACGTCGCTCGGCGCCGAGGAGCGCTGAGAGTTGTGAGCTGGGGCGAGCACGATCGCCCGCGTCCGAGGACGCTCGCATGGGATGCCGTTGACGGTCTGTCCCTGCCTTCTCCTCTTAGAACATCGGGGAGAAGGAGGTGACAGCGCCCCCGAGTCGTGTTCCTGCCGAGGAGCCGAACCAGCGCGCGTCACCGAAGTTGTAGATGTTGCCCCGCGTCGTGACGGCCCAGTAGCCGAGGCCGTCTGCGGTCGGGGCGAAGGAGGTGACGGGGGGCACATGGCGTCCCGCCAGCGAACCGAAGAAGTGCGCGTCGCCGTAGGTGAGGACGTTGCCCCTCGAGGTCACGACCCAGTAGCCCTGCCCGTCCGACGTCACGCCGAACGCCGTGACCGGCGGGATCGGAAGCCGCGCGGGCGAGCCCCAGAAGCGTGCCGCGCCGTACTGGTAGACGTTGCCGTGGATCGTCACGAGCCAGTACCCGTTGCCGCTGGGCGTGACGCCGAACGCGGCGATCGGGGGAAGCCCGCGCCGTGCCGTCGACCCGTAGAAGTGGGCGTCGCCGAAGCCGAAGACGTTGCCGGCGCGCGTCACGACGTAGTACCCGTGGCCGGACGGCGTCACCGCGATCGCGACGACCGGCGTCGTCAGCCGCAGGTGCGCGATCGATCCGTACCATGGCGCGTCGCCGTAGTCGTATACGCCCCCGAAGGAACTCGCGAGGTAGTACCCGAGGTGGTCCGGCGTCACGGCCATCGAGACGACCGAGCTCGGGTGCTGGGGCGTGCGCGGAGCCACGAGCGCCACGGCCCCTTTCACGACGACGTCGCCCGTGGACGTCGTGTACCAGTAGCCCACCCCGCCCGACGAGGTCGCGCCCGTCGCGCCCGAGCCGGCGACGACGATCGAGAGCCTCTGGGAGGCAGCCGTGCCGACACCATTCGCGGCCGTGATCGTGACGGCGAGCGTCCCGCTCGAGCCCGGCGAGGGCGTGCCGGCAATCGTCGCCGTCCCGTTCCCGTTGTCGTGGAAGGAGAGGCCCGAAGGAAGCGCGCCACGCTCGGTGAGGGTCGGGGCGGGAGTGCCCGTGGACGTGACCGCGAAGGACACCGGCACGCCTGACCTCACGCGAAGGGTCGAGGCGCTCGTGATCGCCGGGGCGCCGCCGAAGACGATGGCGAGCGACTGGGTCGCGGGAGCCCCCACGCCGTTCGTGGCCGTGACCGAGACGGTGAACGTCCCGGAACCCGAGGGGGACGGAGTGCCGGAGATCGTCGCCGTGCCGTTCCCGTTGTCGTGAAAGGCGAGACCCGAGGGCAACGCGCCGCTCTCGGTGATGCTCGGGGCGGGCGTGCCCGTCGTCGTGATCGTGAAGCTCATCGCGACCCCGGCGGTGATGTCGAGTGTCGCGGCGCTCGTGATCGTCGGATTCGCGCCGGCTCCGTAGAGCTCGCTCTCGCCGGTCACACCCGAGGACAGCTGCCCGCCGCTGACGAGCACAGCGCCGTCCCCGAGCAGGGTTGCGGAGGCGAAGCCCCGCGCGGCGAGGAGGGAGCTGGTCGAGGTCCACTGGCGGCTCGACGGGTCGTACAGCGCGGACGAGCTCACGGGTGCGCCACTGCTCGAGGTCATCCCACCGGCGTAAAGCACCTCGCCCGAGGGAAGTCGAGTCGACGTCGCGCCGAAGGTCGCGATCGGCAGGCTCCCCGTCGTCGACCACGAGCTCGTGGTCGGGTCGAAGACCTGGCCCGCGTTCGTCGGCGTGCCGTTCGTGCTGGACTCGCCACCGGCTACGAGCACGGTACCGTCCGTGAGCGACGTCGCCCCCGCGAGCGCCACCGGGGTCGGCATCGTCGCGACCGGCGCCCAGCTGCTCGTCGAGGGTTGGTACACCTCAGCGACGCCCGTGACGTTTGGCGTGCCGCCCGACGCGGCGGTCTCACCACCTGCGAGCAGGACTGTCCCGTTCGCGAGAGGGCTCATGGCGGCGTCCGCAACCCCGAGGGGCAGGGAACCGGCCGGCGTCCAGGCGCCCGTGCCAGGGTTGAACAGTGCCGAGCTCGCGAGCGTGCTCGCGGTCGCGCCACTACCCGCGAGACCACCGGCGTAGAGGACCTCTCCAGAGGAGAGCAGAGCCGAGCTCGCCCCGGACGACGCGTTCGGCAGCGACCCGGTCACGCTCCAGGTCCCGGTCGACGGTGTGTAGATCTGTGCGGCGGCCGTGGGAGCGAGCGACCCCGCGCTTCCGGTCAGCCCGCCGGCGACGAGGACGTCCCCACCGGGGAGCAGCGTCGCGGTCGCGCCGGCCACCGCGACGCCAAGAGAGCCCGTCGTCGTCCACTGGCCCGTCGAAGGCTGGTAGAGCTCGCTCGTCGCGGTCGGAGATCCCGCCGACGTCTCGCCACCGGCGACGAGGACGGCCCCGTTCGCGAGGAGTGTCGCGGTGGCCTCGGACCGCGGGGTCGCGAGCGTACCCGTGAGGACGAATCCCTGCGTCGCCGCGTCGGCGGCGGGTGCGGCGGTCACGATCGTGCCGGCCACTAGCGGCACCGCCACTGCGACGAGGAGGGCCCGGGGCGACGTCGAACGATGCGCGCGCCGCGAGTCCTGCGCGGCCGTCGCAATGGCGGATCGAGCTCTGCGGGCGATCATCTGCGCTCCCTCTCCTGACCTCTGTGGGCGGTCGACCCGTCGAGTCGTCGCCACCGTGGCACTCCGGCGTGTCCGTCATAGTGTCCGGCGGGCAGGCGCGCAGCGCGCGTTCGCTGCACCTTCCTACGCGTCGAAGGTGCGAGAGCGGTGAGGACGGTGTGAACGAAGTGCTAGGCCGGCCCGCCGGGCACGACCAGCCGCGTTCGTGGGCAGACGTCGCGCCCGCTCGCGGACGCCGGCGAGGCGGTCGCACCACTCAAGGCAGTGGGCGCACATAGCGCGACCTCGGCGCGAGCCCATCTACGATCGTGATATGTCACGCGGGGGAGATCGTCGGGAGGCGGCTGCCGGGGACGCGCACGACCACGCCCACCGTGTCGGGCCCGACGCGGACCGGAGGGCGCTCACTCTCGCATTCGTGCTCATCGGAGGATTCCTTCTCGTCGAGGTCCTCGTCGCGCTACTCACGTCCTCGCTTGCGCTCCTCGCCGACGCGGGGCACATGGCGGCCGACGACGGCGCCCTCGCGGTGTCCGTCATGGCCGCGCGCCTGGCGGCGCGCCCAGCCGAGGGGAGGTGGACGTTCGGTCTCCACCGAGCCGAGGTCCTGTCTGCTGCGGTGAACGGCGTGACCCTGCTCGTCGTCGCGGCGCTCGTCGCGTTCGAGGCAGTCCGCCGGCTCGTCTCACCCGTGCCCGTCCACGGCGTGGGTGTCCTCGCGGTCGCAGTCGCGGGCGTGGTGGTGAACCTCGCAGCGGTTCGGATGCTCGCACGTGCCGACCGCTCGCGATTGAACGTCCAAGGCTCGTTCCGGCACGTCCTCACCGACCTGTGGGGCTTCGTCGCCACTGCGATCGCCGCGATCGTCGTCCTCACCACGGGCTTCGAGCGAGCGGACGCGGTCGCGTCCTTCGTCGTCGTCGCGCTGATGTGCGCGGCGGCGTGGCGGCTCCTCGGCGACGCCGGGCGCGTCCTGCTCGAAGCGGCACCGGACGAGCTCGACCTCGAATCGGTGCGCTCCCACCTGCTCGGGGCGGCGCACGTCCGTGACGTGCACGACCTGCACGTGTGGACCGTGACGAGCGCGCTGCCAGCACTGTCCGCGCACGTGGTCGTCGACGGCGACTGCTTCGCGGACGGGCACGCTCCCCAGATCCTCGACGAGCTCCAGGCATGCGTTGCGAGCCACTTCGACGTGGAGCACTCGACGTTCCAGCTCGAGCCGGGCGGTCACGCGCACCATGAGTTCGACACGCACCGCTGAGGTCGCGACGCACAGGGGCGTGATGCGACGCCAGTCGCAGCCGCGGCGGGCGGGTAGGCGTCAGCCGGGCACGAGCCCTCGGAACCGAGCTCCGACGACGAGATCGACCTCGTCGGGGGCGAGCCCGGCGACGCGACGGAAGACGGCGGCACCGGTCAGCTCGGCCGCGACGGTTCGAGCCGCGGCGACGCTCCCAGGGGAGTACTCGACCACGCTCGCGAGGAAGGTGTAGGTCGGCGCGTTGCCCGTGCCGTTGATCGCGAACCCGCGTCCGCGCAGCGCGGCCGCCGTCGCGCCCGCGAGCCCTGTCGCGCCCGATCCGTTTAGCACTTCGACGAGAACCTGTCGCGGGGAGAGCAGCGGCGCCAGAGTGGTCGCGGTCGTCGGCAGGGTCGTCGCCGCATGTGGCGTCGTCGTCGAGACCGGCGGCGCCGTCGCGCCCGCCGTGGACGCGGCGGTCCGCGAGCGGGAAGGCGTGGACGCGGCGGTCCGCGAGCGGGAAGGCGTTGTCGCCGCGCCATTCCGGCCCCCGTGGCCAAGAGCCAACCGCACGACGAGGCCGACAGCCGCGCCGAGGACGATGACGGCGGCGAGGCTCGCGGCGAGCCGTGCCCGGGGCGACGCGCGCCTACGGTGGACCGCACCTCGCCGCCTGCCCGCGGCGGGCCGGGGAGGCACGGGCGCTGCCCCGTCGCGTGGTCGCACCCGCCCGCGTCAGTCGTTCGTCGAAGGGACGACCGGGAATCGCAGGGTCACCGAGGCGGACGCGCGGTGCGGACCGGTGTAGCGCGCGGTGACTGCGTACCGACCGGGGGAGTAGAAGGCGATAAAGCAGGTCGCGCCTCCCGCGCGCGTGACGCGGACGTCGTGGCAGCCGCGGTCGTAGGGGTTGTCGGCGGTGAACCGGACCGATCCGGACAGCCGGCCGCCGCCGCGGTAGCGCACCTGCGCGCGAAAGGAGATGGTGTCGCCGACCTGGATGCCGTAGGCATACTGCGGGTCCTCGGCGGTGAGCCTGATGGTCGGGGTCGAGCGGCGCACGCGCTCGGCATGTGCCGGGAGAGAGACGGATCCGACTGCGAGCGACGCCATCGCCGTGGCGGAGAGAGCACCGGCCGCACGAGCGCCGAACCTGCCGCGACGCGTCATCCGGCGGGGATCTTCCAACCCTTGGACGCGGCGATCTCCTTGCACGTCGGACAGATCGGGTAGCGCTTCGGGTCCCGCGACGGCACCCACACCTTGCCGCAGAGCGCACGCACGGCCGTGCCGTTGACAAGCCCTTCGACGACGGAGGGGCCCGCCGAGACGAAGTCCCCCTTCTCGGGCGTGTACCCCTCGAGCACGATGTGGCTCATCCGCTCGTGGTCGCCGTCGAGCATCGGGTCGACGTGCGCGGGTGCGGTGACGGTGTCGAGATCGGACAATGGGCTCCAACCGGTCGATACGAGACGGGGCTGCGGGGTCGCTCGGGCGTCCCGGCCGATCATGGTAGCCACGGGACCGCGCCGCGAGTCCGCGCCGCTCCGCGCCCGTGCTCGACGAGCGACGCCGCGCACATGAACGGAGCCGTCTCGCCTGTCGTGCACCAAGGAGCGAGGGCGCCACTACGCTCGGGCGCGCCCTCGGTGCGCCCCCGGACTAGCGGGGCTGGGCCGGGCTGGCGTGTGCACGGCCCGGAGTCGGACGGGAGGGGCCTCGAATGGTGGACGAAGGGGTGGAGGCGGCGGAGCGCTCCCCGTCGACCGCGGCTCGCGGGGACCCGGAGTCGCGAGCGGTCACGTGGTCGACGTGGACGCTCGAGCACGCGCAGGACCTCATGTCGATCGTCGTGGGGATCGTCCTCGTCGTGCTGAGCGCGGTGCTGCTCGTCTCCGGCGTCGTCGATTTCGTGCACGGACCCGCACACGTCTCGGTGCTGAGCAGAGCTAACGAGCTGCTCGACCGCGTCCTGCTCGTGCTCATCCTCGTGGAGATCGTCCACACGGTCGTGCTGTCGCTGCGCGCCCACACGCTCGTGCCTCAGCCCTTCATCGTGGTCGGGCTCGTGGCTGTGATCAGGAAGATCCTCTTCATCCTCGGCAACTCGACGCGCATCCCGACCGCGGAGCTCGCGCTGCTCATCGCGATGGTCACGGTCTTCGTCGCGGGGCTGATCGCGGTCAACCTGTTCAGCCGGGCGCTCGAGGTGGACCGCTCGGACCGTGGCAGGCCGCAGCCTGTGCCGGGGAGACGGCGCACGACGACGCGTGAGTGAGGCCGGCCGCGTTCAGCCTTCGTGCCCACGTGCGAGCTGAGCGCGGCCGGCCGCGATCCCGGCTCGCGCGGCGTCCGGATCGGGTCTCGCGATCCGTTCGAGCGCTTGGCGCGCGGACTCGATCGCCTCGAGGTACGGAGAGGGTTCGCGCGACACCGCGCGCACCCCGAACCTCCGCCGCGCGGCCCAGGAGCAGTGGAGCTCCTCGCGAGCCCGGCTCAGCGCGACGTAGAGGAGCCGGCGTTCCTCGCCGAGCGCCGCTGGTGTCCGCGCCTGCGCAATAGGGACGAGTCCGTCCTCGAGCCCGGTCACGAAGACGACCGGCCACTCGAGGCCCTTCGCCCTATGGAACGTCGAGAGCGTCACCGCGTCGCCGAACCCGGGGAGACCGTCGTGGCGGAGCGCCGCCCGAGCCCAGGTCTGGAAGCCGGCGGCGGTCGGGCGGATCTCGCCGGAGCGGTACTCACGTGCCAGGGCGAGCAAGGCGTCGAGCGCGTCGTCGCTCGAGGTCCGCGCACCTCCCTCGAACGCCGCGCGGCGCGCGTCATGACTGCGCACGTCACGCTGGCGCAGCTCGAGGTCGTCGATGCGCGCGACGAACGTGGCGCTGTCCGTCGGGTCGGCGATCGAGTCGAGCTCGGCCCGTACGGCTGGGGAGGACAGGAGGGACGGGCCCCCGCCGCTGCGGAACGGGATGCCCGCACCCGTGAGGGCGAGCTCGAAGCAGACGAGCTGCGCGTTCGTGCGGGCGAGCACGGCGAGCGAGGACCAGCGACGACCGGGCCGGTGGGCGCTGCGCGCCGCCGCGGCGACTCCCGCGGCCTCGACCTCGTCGCTCTCGTAAGCGATGAGGCTCGGCACCGGGCCATCTGGTCGCCTCACGCGCGGACCCGGCGGGGCGCCGGGGCCGAGCGCGGTCGTCGCAACGGTGACGACCTGTGGCGTCGATCGGTAGTTCTCCTCGAGGCGGAGGACCGTCGCATCTCGATGACGATCCGAGAAGCTCTCGACTACATCGGCGAGCGCACCGTTCCAGCCGTAGATGGCCTGGCGGGGGTCGCCGACCGCGCACAGGTCGCCGCGGCCGCCGAGCCACGCGTCGAGGAGCCGGAGCTGCGCGGCGCTCGCGTCCTGGAGCTCGTCCACGAAGAAGTGGCGGTAGCGCCAGCGCTGGGACGCGGCGAAATCCGGCTCCACCTCGATCGCGTCAGCGAGCACCGATAGCAGGTCGTCGAAGTCGAGCACACGCCGCCGTCTCTTCTCGCGCTCGTAGGCTAGGAAGATGGACACGACGAGATCGGCGTCGAGCCCGCTCGCACGACCGGCAGCCACGGCCGCGGCCGCGTACCCCTCCGGCCGCACGCAGCGCGCCTTGGCCCACTCGATCTCCGCGGCGACAGCGCCTAGCACGTCGCTCCTGCCTGCCGGCCGGGCGCGGTCGCCCGTTCCGAGCGCGTAGCGATCGGGAAGCAGCCGGGCGAGCAGCCGGGCCTTCGAGTCGAGAACGACCGGGGGCGGTGCGTCCTGGTCGAACGCCCGGCGCCGTAGCTCCCCGAGCGCGACTGCGTGGAACGTGCCGGCGGTGACCGGGTCCGGCAGGCCGAGCGCGTGCAGCCTGCCGCGCAGCTCGCCCGCCGCTCTCCGTGTGAAGGTGAGCGCGAGCGTGCGAGCGGGGCTCGCCGTCCCGTCGGCGACACGCCGCGCGATCCGCCTCGTGAGCACGCGCGTCTTGCCCGAGCCGGCGCCCGCGACGATGAGCAGAGGCGCGGCGTCCGTCGTGATCGCGTCGCGCTGCGCCTCATCGCAGCCCGCGAGCAGCCGGCGCAGCATCTCGTCGGGCGCCATGGGGCGAACCTACTCCGAGGCCGCTCCTCGAACAGTGGCGCGCCCCCGGCGCGTTATGGTCGGCGCCGTGCTGAGGGCCTATGCGTCGGGCGCGCTCTTCGGCGAGAGCTTCGGCTCCTCGGAGCCGTGGGTGCTCGCGCTGCACGGCTGGGCCCGGAGAGGCTCCGACTTCGCGCCCGTGCTCGCGGCGCGGTCGGTGGCCTCCGGTGGCAGCGGGTCCGGCATGGACACCGGGAGCGACGGGCGCGATCCAGCGGTCGACGCGATCGCTCTCGACCTCCCGGGATTCGGCGCCACGCCACCGCCACCTCGTGCGTGGGGCTCGGCCGAGTACGCCGAGCGCGTGGGCGCGGTGCTCGCCGGGATGGCACCTCGGGTCGTGCTCGTCGGTCACTCCTTCGGGGGACGGGTCGCGGTCCACCTCGCCACTCAGCATCCCGAGCGCGTCGCAGGGGTGGTTCTCACCGGCGTGCCGCTCTTCCGCCCGAGCGGACCGCGACCCCGACCGGACCGCGCGTATCGGCTGGTCCGGGGTTTCGCCCGGTCGGGCCTCGTCGGCGACGAGCGGCTGGAGCGCTCGCGCGAACGCCACGGCTCCGCGGACTACCGCGCCGCGTCCGGCGTCGTGCGCGATGTCCTCGTCACTGTTCTCGGCGAGAGCTACGAGGCCGTCCTCGGGGAGATCTCCTGCCCGGTCTCCCTCGTCTGGGGGGAGGAGGACCACGAGGTGCCCGTCGAGGTGGCCCGGCACGCTGCAGTCGCCATCCAGCACGCCGAGGTCGTCGTGCTCCCCGGGATCGGTCACATGACGCCGATCGACGCGCCGCGGGCCATTCGCGACGCGCTTCTCCGGCTCCGTCCGTGACGCGTGCGATCGTGGGTGCAGCGCTTGGCCTGTGTGTCGTGGCGCTCGTGCCCGACGCCCTCCGCTGGGTCCGTGTCGCCCAGCGCGAGCACTATCTCCCGGGCTCCGCCAGCCGGTTCGCGTGGCGCTGGTGGACGTCGCGTCCCGTGAGCGCGGCATCAGCTCTCGCGGCGGGCGCGGCAGCGGTGGCGAGCGCGTTCGTGGCCGCCGCTGCACTCGTGACCGCTGCAGCCGGTGCGCTCGGCCCCCCGGGCCTCGGCGTACGAGGTCGCACCGCGAGGCTGCGTTGGACTCGGCGATGCACGACCCTCGGGGCGGGCGTCGCGGTCGGATCGGGGGCGCTCG
>DATLRJ010000031.1:0-20191 GCA_035534715.1 Acidimicrobiales bacterium
CGACTCGTCCTGGACGGCCGCGGACGACCGGCGCGTCGGGCGCGTCGGGCGCATGCTGCGCCGCACGCACGTCGACGAGCTTCCGCAGGTCGTGAACGTGCTCCGACGCGAACTTTCGATCGTCGGGCCCCGGCCCGAACAGCCGCGCTACGTCGCCGAGCTCGCGCGCAAGATCGACTACTACGACCTGCGTCACCTCGTGCAGCCGGGCATCACCGGGTGGGCACAGGTCAACTTCGACTACGGTTCGAGCGGTCTCGACGCGCTCGAGAAGCTCCAGTACGAGTTCTACTACCTGCGCCACCAGAGCCTCTTGCTCGACGCGCGCATCGTCGGGCGCACGCTCCGATCGATCGTGGGACGCACAGGTCGGTAGGGGCGATGCGACGCGCCCGCTAGTGGTCGGCCGCGTCGCGGAGGAGCTCCTCCAGACGATCGACCGATCGCTCGAGCGTCATCGACGCGGCGTCCATCGCACCTCGTGCGGCGAGCGCAAGCCGGTAGTCGGGATCGTCGAGCAGACGGACGACCGCGCCCGCGACGGCGCCGGGATCTCCGATGGCCACGAGCAGGCCGTTCTCGGCGTCTCGCACGAAGTCCTCGGTCCCGCCATTTCGGGTCGAGACCGCTGCGGCCCCGCACGCCATAGCTTCGAGTACGGGGAGGCCCCACCCTTCGTAGCGGCTCGTCGACATGAACACGGCGGTCTCGTTGTAGCAGCGCCTCAACGCTCCGGTGCTCAGGCGTCCGAGGTGGCGCACGCCGTCAGGAGCGCGGAGACGCGGGTGCCCGAAGCATCGGATCTCGACATCGGGAGCGCGTCGGCCGATGGCGGCAACCGCCGCGAAGGCGGTCGCCATGTCCTTCGAGGGGCCGGGGCGGAGCGCGAACGTAACCGTTCGCCGGCGCGCCGCAAGCGGCTCGTCCACGCCGAACTCGTCCGTCTGCAGCCCAGCGGTGACCGTCGCGATCGCAGGCCCGCCGATCTCGGCGAGAAGTCGAGCCACTGCACCAGAGCCCGCGATGCGCGTGACGTCTGGCCGTGTGAGCGCGCGCTCGATTCGGGGACGACTCGCGAGATCCTGCTTCCAGTGCTCATAGTCGTAGACGATCTGGAGGAGCCGGCCTGTCGCGTCGCCGCAGTCGACCGTGCGTTCGGCGGTCTGCCACGCCGTGAGCACGGTCACGTCCGCACGCGGCAGAGCGGCGGGCGTGAGGCGGATGACGTCGATCGCTCTGATCGCGTCGTCGAGGGCGAACCAGGAGAGCGGCGGGCGCCCAAGCAGCTGGCGCTGTGCGCGAGCGACGCAGAACGCCGCGAGCTCGCGGGAGCTCGGGACCGCTCCCGCTGTCGAAGGGTGCACGACGGCGACCGCGTGGCCGCGCGATGCAAGGGCGTTCGCGTACTGATAGTGGACCTTGAACCCGCCGACGGGGACGCGAACGATCTTCGGAAGGACAAACGTGATGCGAAGTCGTCGCGCCGCCACGGGCGTCACCCTACGCGCCGGTTGTCCGCGCGCTTGCACCTCCCGCACCGGCTGCCGTTAGTCGAGCCGTGAGCTCGATGCGGCGCAGCACTCGGACGCGTGCGCCTGCTCGCGGTCCAGCGTCTGCACCTTCTGCAGTCACTGGGTCGCGCGGGAGGTGGGAAGGTTCTCGCGCGATCGGAATTCGCGGTCGCATCAGCTACAACGCCATCGTGCGCCTCCTCGGCAGAGCGGCGGGTGGCGCGATCTCGCTCGTTGCGCTCCACATCGGCACGCACTATTTCGGACCGGCGCGTTGGGGGCCAATCGTCGCGGCGACCGCGTTCGTCGCCGTATTTGCCGCGGCGAGTGATTTCGGGGTCCAGCAGATCGCGAGCAGGGATCTTGCGGCGCCCGGGGCCGATTCGCGTGCGATCCTCGGTGCTGCGCTCGCGGCGGTGCCGATCACCGCGCTCCCGGCCACGGCAGTGGCCGCGGCGATCGACTTCGCGGTCTACGCGGGGCACCCGGGGATCCGGACGCTCGTCCTGCTCCTGCTCGCGACAGTTCCGTGCACCGCACTCTGGCTCGTGAGCAGTTCGGTGTTCGTCGCCCGCGCGCGCAACGACGTGCGGGCGCTGCTCGACGTCGGCAGCAGCGCTCTCGTCCTCGCGGCGATCTCGATCGTTGGCGCGAGCCACGCGGGTTCGGACACCTACCTCGCGCTCGTCACGGTGTCGACCGCGGCGACGGCAGGGGGGGCGCTCGTGCTCGCGCGGCGCTACGTCGTTCCGAGCATGTCGGGTGGCGCCCAGACGGCCTGGCAGCTGGTCCGACGCTCTGCGCCCCTCGGGCTCACCTATTCGTCGAACGCGCTCTACGGGCAAGTCGACACCGTGCTCGTCGCGCTGCTCACGACGACCAGCTCTCTCGCGGCGTTCGGCGTCGCGAGCCAGATCGCCGGATTCGTCGCCGCAGTCCCCGCCATGCTCATGGCGGCAGTGACGCCGCATTTCATGCGACAGGGCGCAGACGGGCGCAAGGTGCTCGTCCAACGCTCCTTCGACACCCTCGTCACGATTGCTGCGGCGTTGCCACTCGTCGCCGTACTGTTCGCGCGCGGCGCGATCAGCGCGGTCGCCGGCGGACGGTATGCAGCGGCCGGCACGCCGCTCGTTCTTCTCGTCGGCGCCGGCGCCCTCGGCTTCCCGACGGCCGTCTACGGCCACGGGCTCGTCCTTGTCGGCGCGGAGCGGCGAGTCCCCCGCGGCGTCTACGCCGCGCTCGTGGTCAATGTCGTCGGAAACCTCGTGGCCGTTCCGCTGGCGGGGATCACCGGGGCAGGGATCGTCATGGTCGGCAGCGAAGCCGCGCTTCTCGTGCTGCGCGCGCGGGCGTTCCGCTCGGCTGCAGGATTCGGTCCGTCGTTGCAGCATGCCGCCATCGCGATCGTTGCGGCCGGGACGCTTGCTGGCGCGTACGCCACGAGTCACGTGGGATTCGGTCTCCAGACGGGTCACGGCCTCGCCATGATCCCTGAGGCGGTGATCCTGTGCGGCTGCTACGCGGCGCTCACGTGGCTCGGCCATCGGATCGTGCATCATCGACGTTCAGGTCCGCCCGTCGGTGCGAGCTGAGACGGTGACGCCTCTCGCGACGCTCGTTGTCGTCGCCTACCACCGGCCCGCGGAGCTCCGCGCGCTGCTCGACGCAACGAGTCATCCGGCGATCGAGCAGGTCGTCGTCGACGTCGAGGCGGATGCGGAGATCGCGCAAGTCGCGCGCGGCGCGGGCGCCACGCTCGTCGTGCTTGCAGGGAACCCGGGATATGCCGCCGCGGTGAACGCCGGTGCGAGGGTGGCGGCCGCCGAGACCATTGTCTTCTCGAACGACGACATCTCGGCCTCGTCCGCGGCCGTCATCGCGCTCGCGCGCTGGAGCGCCGACGCCGATGTTGTCGCCGTGCCGAAGGTTCGTGACCAGGGGGGGAGACCCGTCCGCACGGTGCAGGCCGCGTTCAGCCTGTGGTCTCTCGTCCGCGAGTGGGTGCTGGTCCCTGATGCGCCCGTCCCATTCGTCGCCCGCCGCGTGGCAATCGAGAAGTGGCGCGAGCCGGTGGGACCGGAGACCGTGCAGGCCGCGTCTGCGATCGTGGTCGCGGCTCCGAGGTCCCTGCTCCTCTCCCAACCGCTCCCCGAGCAGTACGACATGTACTTCGAGGAGGCCGAGTGGTTCGTGCAGATCGGACGTCGCGGCGCGGCCGTAACGTACTACCCCGACGTGGTCGTCACCCATCTCGGCGGCCGATCCGTGACGTCCTCAGCGAAGCAGGCCCTGCTCGCACGTAACGCGGTGCGTTGTCTGAGGTCCCTGTACGGTCGCCGCACGGCCGCGCTCGGATGGCCCGTGGTCGTCGCCTGGCATGCGCGGCTGGTCGCCGTGGCCGTCGTGAGGCGCGTCATCTCGCGGGGCGGCGGGACCGCAGTCGCGCAGGACCTTCTCGTCGCCCGGCGAGCAGGGCTCGTCGCGGCGCTTCGCGCGTGGCGGGAGATCGGGTGAGCCCGGCGCGCAGCGTCCTTGTCGTCGACTGGCTCGGCCGGGGCGGGATAGCGCACTGCTCCGAGGCGTGGATATCTGCGGTCGCCGCGGGCGGAGCAGATGTACGGCTCGCGACACGTGCGGACCGTGAGCTCGACATGGCCGTGCCGGCGGTGATCTCGTCGCGCACCGGCGCGACTGGGGCCGTCGGCGCTCACCTCGCCCTCGTCTCTCGCCTGGTGCGTGCGGTCCGCCGACTGCACCCCGACCTCGTCGTGCTCCAGAACTTCGTGCTCCCCGATATCGAGCGCGCCGTCGTCCGCGCCGCACATCGCGAGGGCGCGCAGGTGGTGCTCGTCGCCCACGAGCCCGGCGCGCCGAGGCGGCTCCCCGGCGGATCGCGAGCGCTTGCGCGGCTGCTGCGCGAGGTCGACACGCTCGTCGTGCATTCGGAGTTCGTCGGTGCTCGCATTGCGTCGCTGTGCGGGCGGGGCGACATCGTCCGAATCCCTCTCCCGCTGCCCGTGGGGCTGCTCGCGCGCGTGGGGTGCGCGCCGCCTCTCGTGCCGATGGGGGACGGCCCGCTAGGGCTCCACTTCGGTCACCTCCACCGGGAATACAAGGGCTCCGACGTGTTCGCGGCGATCTCCGCCGACCCGCTCCCGCCGTGGCGCTTCGCTCTCGTCGGCCGTGGCGCACGCGCGCTCGCGGGCGAGACGACCGAGTCGAGCGTCGTCGACCGCTTCGTCACGCCGGACGAGCTCGTCGCGACGGTTGCCGCGTCCGACGCTACCGTGCTGCCCTACCGGCGGGCGTCTCAAAGCGGGGCCGTCGTCCTCGCGCAGGCGGTCGGGTCTGTCGTGCTGTCGACCGGCGTCGGGGGTCTGGCAGAGCAGGTGGTCGACGGTGTCAACGGTCTCGTCCTCGACGTCGCGGCCCCCGTGGGCGACTGGCGCGACCGGCTCGGCGCGCTCGCCGACCCCCGTGCCCGCGTCCCGCTCGCGACCGAGGCGCGCCGCCGCGTGCACGAGGGTCACGTGGAGTTCACACGTTTCGTCTCCGATCTTGTGAGCGGCTGACTACTGCTGAAGGAGGACGCGTGCTCCCGAGTGCGCCGCTCCTGTCGACGCGCTCCGGCTATCCCCCGCACGAACCCCGCGCCCCACGCCCCGTGCATCGTGGGCAGTGCGACGGCGAGCCACGGCGCGGCGGCGGGGTCCTTTGTCGCCTCGAGTGCGGACCGCGACACGACTGCCGCGGTGTAGCACGTGAGGACGATCCTCCGCCAGGGGCTTGCGAGGCCGAGCATGAGCAGCGGCACGGCGAGCTGTCGGGGCGCGAGCGATGCCGGGTGCTTGCGGATCGTGCGGGCGCGGGCGCGGCCGTAGCGGAAGTACTGGGACGCGAGCTCTCTCGGTCCACCGCGCACTGCATACGTCGACCGGATCGCCGGGTCGAGGAAGACGCCGCCCGCGGAACGCGCCCGGTAGGCGAGCTCCGCGTCCTCGTTCCCGCCGAATGTCTCGTCGTAGCCGCCGAGCCCCGCGACGACGTCGCGGCGGAACGCGCCGAGGTAGACCGTGTCGACGAAACGCGCCGTGCCCGCGTCGCGACGGAAGGCGGCCGGGCCACCGCCGAGGCGGGACGTCATCGCGGCGCGCACGCCGCGCTCACGGGGCGTCGTCGCACCGAGGCGCATCGGCCCGCCGACGATCGCCGCGCCCGTGCGCTCGAGCGCCGCGACGCACCGCTCGACGTAGTCGGGCGCGATGGTCGTTCGGGCATCGACCCGGACGACGACGTCACCTCTGGCCTCGCGGATCGCGACGTTCATCGCGGCCGGGCGGCTCCGTCGCGGATTGTCGACGATCCGCACGCGGGCGTGGCGGGCCGCGACCTCGCGGGTGCGATCCTGCGACCCGCCGTCGACGACGAGGATCTCGACGACACCCGGGCAGCTCTGGGCCTCCACTGCAGCGAGGCACTCCTCGACCTGCTGCGCCACGTCGAGCGCGGGGATCGCGACGGTCACCGATGCGGCGACGTTCTCCCCGTCATTCATCGCTGCTCCGAGCTTCGAGCACGTCGCCCGGGGCGCTCGGGGCTGTCTCGTCGCTCGCATCCGCGCCCCCGCTCGCTCCCGCCTCGGCGGGAGCGCCCTGTGCGAGGACCCAACGGTTGTTGCGGCTCGTGCGTGCCATGGCCGTCGACTCGATCCTGCCGTCGGCCTCGAGCATCCGTAGCCAGCGCAGCACACCCTCCCGGCTGATCTCGAACAGCTCGGCGAGCTCCTGTGCCGACGCCGGACCGCTGCGCAGCTGCTCGACGATCTCCTCGCGCCGATCCCTGCGGAGCGGGAGCCGGCCCTCGCGAGCGGGCGCGCCCCGCCGCGCACGGGCGCGCCCGGCGGGGGCACGTGCTGGCCCCGCCGGGGGCGCGTCGAATTGAGCTGGCTCGTCGGCGTCGGCCGTGGCCACGATCTCCGGCCGTGCGTTGCCCGAACCGCCCGAGCGTGCCGCGATGGCGGGGGTCGTCCGCGGTGCGCCGGACGGCTCGACCGCAGCTCGCTCCACCGCGACGCGGCGAATCGCGTCGAGCCGCGCGTACTCCTCGACGAACCGGGCACCGACGATCCGGCCGAGAATGTCGTCTCTCAACTCGCCGCTCGTCGGATTGCCGTCTGTGAGCTCGTCGTCCCCCACGCGCACCGCCTCCCCGACGCCGGTCGCAATCGCCGGAGCGATCCTACAAGCGGGCCGGATCGGCGACGGGCTCTCTCAACTTGAGGCGCCGCCGCCGCTAGGGGACGGCCGTCGCGCCTCGAGCTCCTCGACCACGCCGTCCGGCACCGACAGGTCACCGGTGCCGACCCCCATCGAGAGGTCCGGCTTGTAGGTCCCGTGGAAGTCCGACCCTCCCGTCGCGACGAGCCCGAGCCGTGACGCGAGGCGTGCGAGCTCGGAGCGGGTGTCCGGGTCGTACCGGCCGTAGTAGCACTCGACTCCGGTGAGGCCGATCTCCGCGAGGCGGCCGAGCTCGACCGCAAGGCTCTGGCGCTCGAGCCCGAGGGAGAGCGGATGGGCGAGCGACGCGACGCCGCCGGAGCGCCGGGCGACGTCGATCACGGTCTCGATCTCGATGCGCGCCTTGCTCACGTACCCAGGGGTGCCCTTCGCGAGGTAGGAGTCGAACGCCTCCTGGATCGACGACACGACGCCCTTGCGTTTCAGCACGGCGGCGAAGTGCGGCCTCCCGACGCCGACACCTCCGGCTTCCTCTACGACCTCGTCGTAGGTGATGGGAAGTCCGATGTCCGCGAGGCGGGTCGCCATCCGCTCGTTGCGCAGCTCGCGGTCCTCGCGAAGCCGTGTGAGCTCCGCTTGGAGAGGGCTGTCGGTGCCCGTCACGATGTAGCAGAGGACGTGCATCGTACCGGGAGAGTACGCGCACGACACCTCGCATCCCGATATGAATCGTATGCCGACCTGCGCCGCGCGGGCAGCCGCTCGTGCGACGCCGTCGGTGCTGTCGTGGTCCGTGAGAGCGACGGCGGTGCAGCCCGCGTCCGACGCGAGCTCGATAACGCGCTCGGGGCTCTCCGAGCCGTCGGAGAAGCTCGAGTGGCTGTGGAGGTCGATCACGCGCACCAGGGTAATTCGCGCCTCGCCGGCGGGGCGCACGGTCGGCGGGGTGCACGGTCGGCGGCGCACGGTCGGCGGGGTGCACGGTCGGCGGCGCACGGATGGCAGAATGGGTCAGGTGAAAGAGGCCTGCGGCGTCTTCGGCGTGTACGCGCCCGGTTTCGACGTGCCCCACCTCGTCTTCGACGGGCTGTTCGCGCTCCAGCACCGGGGGCAGGAGTCCGCGGGGATGGCGGTGAGCGACGGCGAGACCGTCACCGTCGTCAAGGACATGGGCCTCGTGACGTCGGTGTTCGACGCGCGCACCCTCTCGTCGCTGCAGGGTCACCTCGCCCTTGGTCACGTGCGCTACTCGACGACGGGCCCGAGCACGTGGCAGAACGCGCAGCCGGTCTACCGTTCCGTCGGCAACGCGGGCTTCGCCCTCGGCCACAACGGCAACCTGACGAACGTCGAGGAGCTCGCGGATGCAGCGGGGATGCTGCCAGGGATCGTCGCGTCCGACTCCGAGCTCGTCGGCGAGCTGATCTCGCGCGCGTTCCCGAGCGTCGACCACGTAGGGGGAGGGGTCGATCCCGACCTCGAGCGGGCGTTGCTCGACGTCCTCCCGAGCCTCGAGGGCGCGTTCGCGTTCGGGCTCGTCGACGCGACCCACCTCGTCGGCGTGCGCGACCCGAACGGCTTTCGACCGCTCTGCCTCGGACGCCTCGACCCGCTGCCCGGCGCGCCCGAGGGCGGCTGGGTGATCGCCTCGGAGACCCCGGCGCTCGACATCGTGGGCGCCCACCTCGTACGCGAGATCGAGCCCGGCGAGATGGTCGTCATCGACTCCGGCGGCCCTCGGTCGTTCCGGCCGTTCCCTCCCGAGCGCGTCGACCCGAAGCTGTGCATCTTCGAGTTCGTCTACTTCGCCCGGCCGGACTCGCGGCTTCTCGGCAGGGAGGTCCACGCAGCGCGCCACCGGATGGGTGAGCAGCTCGCCCTCGAGGCACCCGCCGACGCGGACCTCGTCATCGGCGTCCCCGACTCGGGCGTTCCCGCCGCGGAGGGCTTCGCGGCACGGAGCGGGCTGCCGTTCGGCCAGGGTCTTGTGAAGAACCGCTACATCGGCCGGACGTTCATCGCTCCGACTCACCAGGCGCGTGTGGACGGCGTGCGCCGCAAGCTCAACCCGCTCCGCGAGAGCGTCGCCGGCCGGCGGCTCGTCGTGGTCGACGATTCGATCGTGCGCGGCACGACGACGCGCCAGATGGTGCGGATGCTGCGCGACGCAGGCGCGAGCGAGGTGCACCTCCGGATCTCGTCGCCGCCGTTCCGGTGGCCGTGCTTCTACGGGATCGCGACGCCGGACCGCAGCGAGCTCATCGCGGCGAACATGACCGTCGACGAGATCGCCCGCCATCTCGGCGCGGACTCGATCGCGTACGTGTCGCTCGAAGGCCTCGTCGCGGCGATCGGCTCCGGCGGCGGTGGCTTCTGCTCGGCATGCCTGACGGGTGAGTACCCGACGCGCGTCCCCGCTGTCGCGCTCGCCATCTCCTCCCGCCACTGACTCCCCGCCACTGACCCCCCCACCGCCGACCAACTCGCGCGGACGTCGATGTGCGGCGGCCGGCCCGGCACGTGAGGCGGTCGCCGCGCCACCACAGGTGGAGTCCGTCGCGCCGACCCCACGATATCTGATACATAGATGCTAAATATACATGGCAACTGTTGGACAGATTGATCCAGCGTGCCGATACTGGAGGTGGAGAAGGACCCAGCGGACGAGCCGCCGGGTGGCAGTGAGGAGACGAACGTGACGCTCACGGAGAACGACTTCGCAACCGAGCAAGGTGTCAGCTGGTACGTGTCGCGCCGGATCGAGGTCGCGGCGTCGGACCTGCCTGTCGTGCAGCTTCCCTCCGCCGTCACGGGTGCGGACGGGACATCCCTCGCGATCCTCGGCCCGATCTTCGTCGACGACGACCGCTATCGGAGCTTCGACGCGGTGCTGAGCTTCCCGGGCATGCTGTCCGGAAAGCTCCGCGTCGAGATCGACCTCAACCCCTACAGCTCGAGCTTCGGCGAGGTCGGTATGCGCCCGGCCCGGCGGGTGCCGCGGCTGCTCGTGAGTGCCGACCGGTACTTCGACGGCGCGTGGAGCGTGCTCGACGCCCTCGCGGCTGAGATCGCGACCGTGCACGACGTGCCTGTGACCTCCGAGTCCGCGGTCAGGGCCGGACGGGCCGCCTGACCCACGCGAGCCACACGGACCGCAGGGGGCCCCGGTGAAGCGGCACGCGGCGACGAGGAGCATGGCGAAGCGCCAGGTACGCTCCGCCGCCGTGAGCAGGCTCGACGCGGCGAGTCATCTCGCTAGCGTGACGCCGGTTCCGGCAGGAACGAGCTCCACCCAGGTCCGGCCCGGTGAGAGCCCGACGGCCCGACCCGCCGCGTCGGTGAACGTCGTCGGGTCTGATGGCACGGCTCGATGCCACGTGACCGCGGTCGCCGTGCCGTCGCGCAGCACGTAGCCCGCCCCGCTGCCGACGGTCTGGCTCTCGATGTCGCCGGTGCTCCCCGGGCTCTCGACGTAGGGACCATAGGTGTAGTGGACGATCTGCACGACCACGTTCGCGGCCGTGATCGGCCGGCCAGTGAGCGCGTCGACGTCCGGCGTGCCGGAGTACGTGTGCAGCCACGCGTGAGCCGTGGCGTCCCACTTCCAGACGACGTCGGTGCCGTAGGAGAAGTCGATGGCGATCGACTTCGTCGGTGCCGCGCCGTGAGGCGGTGACGGCGTGAACTCGAACACCGGACGCGGGGCGCCGGTCGCGGTCCGGAACATCGAGTAGAGCGCAGCGGTGCTCGTGTAGAGGTTGTCCGGTGGCACCCGGTTCGTCGTACGGACCGCTGCGGCCTGGGCGCCTTCGAGGAGGTTGGCCGGATGGAGCCAGCCGAGAGCCATCACGGTGTCCACGTCAGGATTGATGCCCCCGGCGAACGCGAGGATCGGATGACCGAACTCGGCCATGACGTGCCAGTCGACCCAGCGGAGCGAGCGCGTCGGCCCGATGCTCGACGCGTTGTCGCACTGGAACACGGCGATGTATCGCATGACGAACCCCTCGGCGGGGGTGTCGTACACGATGTCGGCTTCGCCGAGACCGCTCTGGGGCCGAGCGCCTTCCGGCTCGTTGCCGACCTTCACGGCGAGCGCCGGCCGGTCGGGCACGCCGTGCGGCGCCGGCAGGTCGGTGAGCGGGCAGCGCGCGGACGGTGTCGGTGCCGTCGTCGACGGGGGCGTGGTGGTGGTCGTCGCGGCCCGCAGCGCGACGGGCGTCGCCCCTCGCGTGAGTGCCAGGCCGGCACCGACGCCTCCGGCGACCACGACGGCGATGCCGACGGTCACGGCGACGCTCCTGCTCCGGAGCCCGTTGCCCGGGGCCGACCGGCTATGCGCTCCCCGGCGAGACATCCTGGTCAGGGTAGTCCGGAGCCGACCCGCGGCAGCGGCGGTGCATCGACGCGCGCGGCGGCGACGGGTTCGTGCGGTCGCGCTCCCTCGGCCTCCCCTGCCGGAGCGGAGTAACGGCCGTCCCGCTCCCCACCGAGGAACCTCCCGATGACCGGGAGCTCCCAGAAAGACTCGGCACGCGCGATCGCGACGGCGACGGCCGGAAGGTGCTCGGGCGCCCGGTAGATCACGTAACGGCCGATCCAACGGGGGTGGTACTTCGCGTTGAACCGCCACAGCGACTCGATCTGCATCGATCCCGACATGCGCCGGAGCAGCCATCGCTTCAGCCGCAGGCTCGTGCTGTCGTCGCCCTCCCCGGCGAGCACGGCGCGCATCGTCGCGAAGTTGAGCCCGAGCGCCTGCATCCCCTGGCTGCGCAGGTGGGCGATCGTCGACACGATGACGAAGTCCGTGAGGCCGTTCGGATGCTCTCCGTCGTCGCGGCGCATGAGGTCGAGCGAGTAGCCACCGATGCCGGGAGCGGGCACGTACTGGCAGAACGCGACCGGCCGGCCGTCCGGATCGCGAGCAACGGCGATGAGCAGATCGTCGTCGTCGGGGTCGCACAGGCGGCCGAGCGTCATCGAGAAGCCGCGCTCCCGGCCCCCGCGCCGGCTCTTCGTCATCACGTCTCGCAGGGCCTCGGCGACGTGCTCGTCGCAGTCGCCCGGACCGTGGAACGCGACGGTGTAGCCGTGCCTGGCGATCCGGTTCACCGCCTGGCGCAGCCCCTTGCTCCGCCCGCCCTGCAGGTCGAAGCTCGCGAGGTCGACGATTGCCTCGTCGCCGACGTAGATGTCGTGCATACCGGCCGCGCGGTAGGTCGCGAGCCAGTCGTCGGCGGCGCCGAGCACCGCGACGTTCCACCCCTTCGTGTCCGCGAAGCGGCAGAACCGCGACCAGGCTCTCGCCCGGTCGCGGCGCGGCCCGATCGGGTCGGGCGAGACGAGGCAGACGCCCCCGTAGACCGCGTACGTCACGAGCGTCTCGCCGTCGAAGAAGTGCTGCTTGTCGTCACGGAGCGCGAAGTAGTCGAGCGTACCGGCGCCGTGACGACGGACGAGCTCTCGCGCCCTTCGACGCGAGCTCGTCCCTGCGCGCCGTCGCCGGTCGACGACCGGGCGTGAGACGAGGGCGAGCGCGAAGCCGGCGAGACCGAGGCCGGCCGCGAGCAGGCTCGGGGCGAGGAAGACGTCGACTCGGTGCGGGAGGGCGATCGTCTGGACCCCGACGAGCCTCTCCGCGACGGCAGCGACGGCTCGCAGGGGCGGGATCGGGTTGTTGTCCGGGTCGAGGAGCAGCGACACCTCGACGGCCAGCGTCGCGAGGGCGGTCGTGAGCACGACGCCGACGAGCAGGGCTCGTACCGCGAGCGAGCGCGACGGCCGGTCTACCGACGTCGTGAACGAGCGGCGCCGCGCGACGAGCCACACGAGCGCGCCGAGGCACATCGCCGACTCGGTGAGCTCGATCCCCTTCACGAGATGGAGCAGGGCTGTGCCCGCGAGCAGCGCGCACGACACGAGCCATGCTTGGCGCTGGCCGCGTCGCACGCCGCGGGCGAGCGCGAGTAGGACGAGCGCCGAGAGGGCGACGAGCGCCCCTGCTGTCTGGGAGACGACGAGAGGCTCGAGCTCGAGCACGAGGTGGAGGCCTGCGCGCATCGGCGGCGTCGCGGCCGAGGCGAGGTTCGCCGCGCCCGCCACGAACACGATCACGGACGCGATGCGGCGGGTGCGCTCGAGGCGCGCGGCGTCGAGCTCGTCCGGTGCGGGAGACACGGCCCGTAATCATCGCAGCTCTACGGGACGCGGGCCGTTCAGCCACCCGGGAGGACGGCGCCTCGGACGTCCGTCGCCCGGTACGGTGTGGACCGGTCGGACGCGGGGGAGATGATGGCGACGGTTCTCGTGACGGGATCGACGGACGGCATAGGCCGCCAGACGGCCGTCGACCTCGCCGTCGCGGGCCACCGGGTGGTCCTCCACGCCCGGAGCGAGGAGCGGGCGGGCCACGCAGTCGCGGCAGTCCCCGGCGCGGCGGCCGTCGTCATCGGCGATCTCGCGTCCATCGCGGAGACGCGCGAGCTCGCAGTTGCCGCGGACGCCGCCGGGCCGTTCGACGCCGTCGTCCACAATGCGGGAATCGGAGGCGGCGGAGAAGAGCGCAGGACGAGCGCCGACGGCCTAGAGCTGATCTTCCAGGTCAACGTCCTCGCGCCCTACCTGCTCACGGCGCTCATGGGCCGGCCCCGCCGCCTCGTCTACCTGACGTCGGGCCTGGAGGAGCGTGGCCGGGTCGATCTCGACGATCTCCAGCACGCGCGACGGCCGTGGGACGGGCTCCAGGCCTACAGCGACTCGAAGCTGTGCGACGTCGTGCTCGCGTTCGCGGTGGCCCGGCTGTGGCCCGCCGTGGTCACGAACGCTGTCGACCCTGGCTGGGTCCGGACGCGGATGGGCGGTCCGGGCGCGCCGGACACCCCAGCCGACGGCGCGGACACCCCGGTCTGGCTCGCGACGGGCGACGACCCGGGAGCGAGGGCGTCCGGACGCTACCTGAAGCACCGCGAGGAGCTGAGGGCGAGCGAGGCGGCCTACGACGTCGAGGTGCAGGAGGCGCTGCTCGCCGCGTGTGCGGGCCTCACCGGCGTCGTGTTCCCGCGCTGAGCCCGCCTCCCGACCCCGGCTGTCGCTCGAACCTTCGGCCCGCGCGCCGATCGCTCTCCGCAGCCCGTAGACTAAGAGGAGCCCGGAGACGGACCTCCGGCGCTCTGGTACCGCCGCAGCTCGGGCGGACGTCCGATCATGGACAGAGGGACGACCGGCGATGCCGACGGTGGACCGCACGGCACCCGCGCCGGCACCTCCCGCGTTCTCGATCCACTGCGACGAGACCACCGTGCACATGCCGCGCCCGAGAGAGGCGCTGTGCCACGCGGTACCCGTGGTCGTCGAGGGTGTTCTCGCACCGATGGTGCTCTTCTACGCGACGCTCGTGCTCGCGGGCTTCCGCGGCGCGCTGATCGCGGCGCTGTGCTGGTCGTACCTGGCCCTGCTCCGTCGGCTCCATCGCCGAGAGCGCGTCTCGAGCTTGCTGCTTCTCGGCACGGTGCTCATCACGGTCCGCACCGCGATCGCATTCGCGACGGGGAGCGCCTTCGTCTACTTCGTTCAGCCGCTCGGCACGACCGTCGTCGTCGCCGCGGTGCTCATCGGATCCGCGGTCATACGGCGCCCGTTCACCCAGCGCTTCGCCCATGACTTCTGCCCCCTCGACGCGTCCTTGCTCGGCCAGCCCGGCGTCCACCGGTTCTTCGTGCGGATATCGCTCGTGTGGGCAGCTGCGCTGCTCGCGAACGCCGGCCTTGTCCTCTGGCTCCTCCTGACGACGTCGCTGAGGACGTTCGTGCTCGAGCGGACGGCGGTGAGCTGGGGTCTCACGGCAGCGGCGATCTTCTGGTCGATCTTCGGCTTCACGCGGGCGATGCGGCGGGCCGGTCGGACCGTCGAGTGGGGCCGGCGCCTGCCTGCACTCGAGCCGGTAGTCGCAGGAGTGGTAGCGAGCTCGCTCGCGGCGCCCGTCGCTGCACCGTGACGGACGGCGGTATCCGGGGAGCCCGGGCTCCTAGTGCGACGGGCGATGATCGGACCCACGCGCGCGGTCCGTGTCTTTTGCGGCTCCCACCCGGGCCGCAGGCCCGGGCATGTCGAGTCCGCCGAGAGCGCCGCTGACCTTGCCCGCGCCCTCGCGCGCTGCGGAGCGCGCCGTCGTCGGCTCGATGCACGAGCGCACGGCGCCCATGGCCGAGTTGTCCGACAGCTTCGTCGCGGCTCCGGGCGGCACCGGCACGTTCGAGGAGTTCGCGGAGATCGCGGAGATCGCGGAGATCGCGGAGATCGCGACATGGTCCACGCTGCGCCCGAGGGCGGCGCGGTCGAAAGCGTGGGGTCGACAGCGCGCCGAGCTCCTGATGAGTTGCGCGCACAATGACAAATGCGTGTGCACACTCCGTGGCGACGGGAGCCGGACGATGACGTCTTCGGCGCGCGTCGAGCGCTCTGTCCCGCGCGTACCTGCCCTCGGGGCGTCGCCGGGGGAGCGCGCCGCGTTCGTGCTCGGCGGCGGGGGGAACCTCGGAGCCATTCAGGTCGGCATGGTCTACGCGCTCGCCGAGCGGGGCATCCTGCCGAGCCTCATCGTCGGCACCTCGGTCGGCGCGATCAACGGGGCGTTCCTTGCGAGCCGGGCGGATCTCGACGGGATCGCCGAGATCGCCGAGATCGCCGAGATCGCCGAGATCGCCCGGTTCTGGCAGTCGCTTCGCCGGGCCGACATCCTCCGCGTCGACGCGGCGACAGTGCTGCGCGGCCTCCCGCGGCGCGACGGCCACCTGTTCGACTCGTCGGGGCTGCGGTCCGCGCTGCAGTCCTTCGTAGGCTTCGAGCGGATCGAGGAGGCGCCCATCCCGCTCGCGGTGGTCGCGACCGAGAGCGGCTCTCGCCGGCCCGTCGTGCTCGACTCGGGAGACGTCGTGATGGCCCTGCTCGCGAGCAACGCGATCCCGCGCCTCCTGCCGCCGGTAGTGCATGCAGGCACGGTGCTCGTCGACGGGAGTGTCGCCGCGGACATGCCGGTGCGCCAGGCCGTGGCGCTCGGGGCGACGCAGCTGTTCGTTTTGCCCACGGCGCGCCACCAGCTCCACGTCCTCGGAGTCGACTCGGTGGGCTCGGCTGCGCACCCGCAAATGCACGTCATCCCGGCGCCGCAGGTGCGCGCGCCCCGGGCGGATCTTCGCCACACCGGTCAGCTGCTCGAGATCGGCTACGAGCACGCGCGGGCGTTCCTCGCAGCTGGCACGTCGAGCGGCACCAGCCTCGCGGGCCGTTCTCGACGTGCACCGCGCGGGCCGGGTCCGAGCGCACGTGCCCGGCCCGTGTCGCCCCCGCGCACGCGCCGCGACCGCCCGCGTAGCGCGCGGAGCGGTTGTTAGTCCGAGGTGACGTCGCCGAAGCCGAGACCGAGGTCCGCGAGGATCACCATGGCCGCGTTGCGCCCGGGACCGCCCGAGACCGACCCCCCGGGGTGGGTCGTCGCCCCCGTCTGGTAGAGGCCCGCGATCGGCATCCGGTGCGTCGCCCAGCCGGCCGCGGGGCGGTTCTCTCCGGACTGCGTCGGCCCGGAGTCCCCGCCGTGGCATGACCCGTGCCAATTGTGCGGGTTCGCTCGTTCGAGATCGAGTGGGCTGTGGATGCTGCTCGCGAGGATGATCTCGTCGCGGAGCGCCGGCGCGTAGCGGCGAAGATGGCGCAGGTGGGCGTCGGAGACCTCCTCGGCGATCTCGTCCCAACGGCTCGCTCCCCCGGCGATCTCGTAGGGGTGGAAGCCGACGACCTTCAACGTGTGCGCTCCCTGCGGAGCCCGAGTCGGGTCGAGCACGGTGGGAGAGAGCACGAGCAGCGGGGGGTCGTCGGTGGCCACGCGGCCGTCACGAACGTCGAGCTCGACGCGGCGCATGCGGGACGTGGAGACGGGCGTCCCCGATGCGAGCGGCGTGACCGGGCCCGTCGCACCCGCGTACTCGAGCGGCGCGGCGAGGGCGAAGTGCGTGACGAACATGCCGATGCCCGCTTGCCAGCCGCCGACCGCCGCGCGGAAACCCGCGTCCCACAGCTCGCTCGGAGCCATCTCCACGAGGTGCTTCACATGGATCGTCGATACGACGGCGCGACGGGCGTCGAAGCGCTCCCCCCGCTCGGTCTCGACCCCGGTGCAGCGTCCGTGCTCGACGCGTAGCGCCACGACGCGCTCCGCGGTGCGCAGCTCCCCACCTCCCTCCTCGATGACGCGGGCGAGGGCGGCGGGGAGAGCGGCGGAGCCCCCTTTCGGAATGACCCAGCTGTGCTGCTGGCGTCCGTAGACGAGCGAGTACGCGTTGAGCCCCGTGCCGGCCTGGTCGAGCGGCTGGATCGTCATGAATGCCATCCAGGCCATGAAGGCGCGGACGTGCTCGTCCTCGAATGTGGAGTCGATGACCTCCCACGCGCTACCCGCAGCGCGGCGCGCCCACGTCGCACCGTCCGGGCGGGCGAGAAGAGACTCCTCGAGCGACGGTCCCCATCCGATGGGCGTGTACCTGAAGGCGCCGTACGCGGGAGCGATCTCCGCGTAGTCCGCGATCAGCTGTCGGTACGCGTCGGCATCGTGCGCCGAGAACCGGGCGATCTCGTCGCAGGTCCGGTCGAGGTCGCGCCACTGCGTCATCGCGGTCCCGTCGGGGAACGGCACGTACACGACGGGGTCCGGGTAGAGGTACTCGAGCCCGCGCGCCGCGAGCCCGAGCTCGTCGCGGCGCAGCGTCGGCGAGGACTGGATGAGGTTGTGGGCCG
The DNA here is from genome assembly GCA_035534715.1 of Acidimicrobiales bacterium. Lineage (GTDB taxonomy): Bacteria > Actinomycetota > Acidimicrobiia > Acidimicrobiales > Bog-793 > JAJZBW01. The sequence continues at coordinate 17,540 of DATLRJ010000031.1, forward strand.
TCGAGCAGCTGTCGTGGAGAAAGCCGGGGAGCGTGAGCTCCTCGGTCGCCGTGTCGCCCCCGATCACGTCTCGGGCGTCGAGGACGAGGCATCGCAGGCCCGCCCGTGAGAGGTAGGCCGCGGTGATCAGGCTGTTGTGCCCTGCACCCGCGACGACGACGTCGAACGTCTCCGACACAGCACCCCCCGTGTCCGCCGCCCGGGACGGGGCAACGCCGGACCAATGTCTAGCCGCGAACTGCAGCGGCGGCGCGCGCGACCGCGGCGACCGAGCGGCGGACGTCCTCGTCATCGGTCGACCAGTTGCTGACCGAGACGCGCAGCACTCGCCGGTCGCGCCAGCGCGAGCCGGACATCCAGGCGGTCGAGTCGGCGATCACTCGCTCGGTCACGGCCCTCGTCGTCTCGTCGTCGCCGAACGCGACGCAGACCTGGGTGTAGACGACGTCGTTGAGCACGGTCGCGCCGTCGATCGCCGAGAGCCCGTCGGCCATCGACCGCGCGCGGCGCGCGAGCCCCTCGACGAGCTCCGCGACCCCGCTCCGGCCGAGCGAGCGGAGCGCAGCCCACACGGGGACGCCGCGTGCCCGGCGCGACTGCTCGGGGACCCGCTCGAAGGGATCGCCGGGCCCCGTGTCGTCCGCGATCACGTAGCTCGCGCGCATCCCGAGCGCATCGTGCATCGCGACGGGGTCGGCGACGACCGCGACGCCGCAGTCGTATGGGACGTTGAGAGTCTTGTGGGCATCGGTCGCCCAGGAGTCCGCCCCCGCGATGCCGTCGGTGAGCGCGCGCAACGACGGTGCCGCGGCCGCCCAGAGCCCGAAGGCCCCGTCGACGTGGACCCACGCGCCGTGGCGTCGCGCGACGTCGATCGCAGAGCGCATAGGGTCGAATGCGCCCGAGTGGAGGTTGCCAGCTTGCAGGCAGACGATGGTCAGGCTGCCGAGCGCGGGGTCGCGCAGGGCGCGCTCGAGCGCGTCGACCCGGATCCTCCCCTCGTCGTCTGCGCCGATCTCCTGCGGGGCACCGAGCCCGAGGTAGCGGAGGGAGACGTCCACGCTGCCATGCCGCTCCGCACCGACGAGCACGCGCACGCGCGGTGCGCCCGTGAGGCCGTCGCGGGCGACGTCCCAGCCGGCCCGCGCGAGCACGGCGGTCCGCGCGGCCGCGAGACAGGAGAAGTTCGCCATCGTCCCACCGGTCACGAAGCCGACGCTCGCGTCCGGCGGGAGGCCCAGCAGATCGAGCAGCCACGTCGCCGCAGCCTCCTCCGCCGCCGCGCACGCTGGTGTCGCGTACCGCATGGCCGCGTTCTGGTCCCACGCGCTCACGAGCCAGTCAGCCGCGAGTGCCGCGGGAAGCACGCCTCCCATCACCCAGCCGAAGAAGCGGCCCGAGCCGATGGCCATGAGGCCCGGCTCGGCGGTCTCGGCGAGGACGTCGACGACTTCGCGGGGGGAGACGCCCCCGTCGGGCAGCGGGCCGCCGAAGCTCGCGAGGAGCGCGTCGGCCGACGCGCTCGGAGCGACGGGGCGCTCGCCGACCGAGTCGAGCCAGACCTTCGCGTGCCTGTACGCGCGCTCGAGGGCGTCGTCGTACACACCGCGTTCGACGGTCACGGCCGACCTCCTCGTCGCTCGCCCCGCGGCAGCCTTGCAGCTCCGGCTCGGCGACGCCAGGCGCTCGCCGGCCTCCTCACGCGTCGGCGTAGGCGTGGGCCCGACCCGCTGCCTCCGCCGTTCAGGCGTCCCGCGAGTCGCGCAGCGCGCCGAGCACGGCGATCGCCCGGTCGGCGTCGTCGACGGGGACGAGGAGGTGATCGTGGTGGAAGCCGGCGAGCACGTTGCACGCGACGCCCGCGTCCGCGAGGGCGGTCGCGACTGCCGCGGTGAGCCCGACGAGGTCGAGCTCGGTGGCGATCTCCACGGTGAGCCACGCCGCGACGAAGGCCACCGGCACCCCGAGCCGCTCGGCGTCCTCGAACCGCAGGACCGTCGTCGTGCCCTCGTCCTCGACGATCGTCGCCGCGACCTCCATGCCATGTGGGACCGCGACGCCGCTCACGAGGCACCACCCTCCCGGTCGTCGGCGAACGGTGAGCCGTGCGAGGAGCTCGTCGAGGTGTTGGGCCACCGCCGGATCCTCGCACCTCCGGCGTCACCTCGCGCGGCCGAGTGCGGCGTCGCGCGAGCGGTCGCCGCGCTCCCAGGTGGGCTCCCTCGTCCGATCGTCCGACAGCCACAGGCCGGCGTCGAGATGGTCCTCGTTTGGCCCGAGCCGACGGCAGCAATGCGCTCGCTCGGGCGCGACCATGTTGGCATGACATCCGAGCTTTTCGACTTGATCACGTCGGACCCGGCCGTGCTCCACGGTCAGGCGGTGATCCGTGGCACCCGCGTTCCAGTGACGGTCGTGCTCGATTGCTTGGCGGATGGCATGAGTGAGGACGCACTGCGCAAGGAGTACCCAACCTTGCCTCGAGGAGTGGTTCATGCCGCGCTCACTTACGCAGCGGCGCTCGCTCGCGACGAGATCAGCCCGCTCGACCCGACCCAAGGGTGAAGGTCAGGCTCGACGAAAACGTGCCGGCGGCGAGACAGATCGTGGCGAGCGCCACGTAGTCGACACGACATCTCATCTCTGAGGCGA
>DATLRJ010000032.1:0-10932 GCA_035534715.1 Acidimicrobiales bacterium
GTTTGGCGGCTCGCGTGGATGAGCGACACCATGGGATTCGTGACGAGCGAGATTCCCGCCGGACCGTTAAAGAGTCCTGTCTGCGCCGACACGACGGTCGTCGCGATGACCGAAACGACGAGCATCACCATTGCTTGGTAGTCCGAGCGCAGCCGCCGAAGGCTCACGAGCCCGACGACACCGGCCAGGACCGCGCCCACGACCATCGCCCCGATGATCGGCACGGGGAACGGGAGCCGCCAGCCGCCGACATACTGCTGGAACCCCCCGCTCGAGCTCGACGGGCCGAGGCTGAGAATCGCCGCGGTGTACGCGCCCGCGGCCTGGAAGATGATGAAGGAGAAGTTGAGGACCCCGGTCACCCCGAACTGGATGTCGAGCGCCCAGGACGCGATGACGTTGACGCAGATGTAGACGCTGACGGTTGCGAGGTAGAGCTGGGTCGCGGCACTCATCCCACTGCCGTCCGCTCGCTCGAGAGCTGGGAGAACATTCCCTGGGGCCGGACGAGCAGCACGAGGATCAACACGGCGAACGCCACCACGTCCTTCAGCTCGGGATTCCAGTAGGCCGCGGTGATCTCGGTCGCGAGACCGACGACGAGGGCTCCGACGACGGCCCCTTCGGCCGAGCCCACGCCACCGAGGACGGCCGCCGCGATCACCATGATGAGGAACTGCGACCCGGTCGTCGCCGCGAAGGTGCTGGTGTCGAGGAAGAGCGCCACGGACCCGATCCCGGCCATCACCCCGGATGCGAACCAGGCCACCGCGACGACCCGCCTCGTCGGCACCCCGCACGCGCGCGCGAGCGAGGCGTTGACCGAGAGCCCGCGCATCGCCGCGCCGAGGCGCGTGCTCTTGAGCCCGAAATGGGTCGCGGTCATCATCACCGCGGCGATGACGATGATGATGAGCTCCTGGCCGGTGAGCAGCATGCCTGCGAGATCGAAGGCCTTCCCGGGCTGCGCGTTGTACGCGTAGAAGGTGGGGCCGACGAACGCCTGGATCGTGTTGTCACAGATCAAGCCCGTCGCGATCGTCACGATGACCATCCCGAAGCGGCTGATCCCGTGGCGGATGAACCGGCCGAAGATCAACCAGTTCAGCGCCACGGAGATCAGGCCGCCGCACAGCGCCCCGATCGCCATCGAGGCCCAGATGCTGATGCCGGATGTGTTGAGGGCGTAGGCGATGAAGCCGGTCCCGGTCATCACGCTTCCGAAGGACAAGTTGAAGACGTTCGTGACGCTGAACTGCAACGTGAACCCGACCGAGCTCACGGCGAGAATCGAGGCCGTGACGATGCCGAAGCCGATCGCTGACATCAGCACTTCCATGTGAGCGATCTCCCGGCTTCGTCTCGAACGCGATCAGGCAGTGCTGCAGTTGCTCAGAAGGCCGCCTTGATCTCCGCGGAGCTGAGCACGCTGGACACCGCCCAGTTGCCGTTCTTGTACCGCTCGATCGCGAATCCCTGGCCCGCGTTGTGCCAGCGGTCGAAGATGATCGCGCCGGCGGCTCCGACGTACTGGATGCGCTTGCCTTTCGCGAGCGCCGCTTTGCCGGCCGCGTAGGTGTGGACGACGACCGCACCCGCCGAGGGGTTGGTGACCTTCGGGATGAAGGTGTTGTAGACCTTCGGCGAGGTCGAGTGCGCCATGTCCATCGCGAGCGCCATGATCACGACGGAGTCGTAGTCGGCGACCGAGTACAGGTCCGAGTTCCACTGCATCGGCTTGGAGACCTGCTTGCCGATCGTCTTCAGCGCCGCCGTGTACGTCCGGTACGCGAGCGTCGTGAGCGGCGCGTACGCCACCACCGCGTAGTCGTGCGCGTTCAGGTTCGACGCGCCGATCGCCCCGATGACGGCCTTGCGCCAGCCCGGCTCCTGGGACACCGGGTCGGTGATGAGGTCGGGAATCGTTCCCAGCTGACGAAGCTCGGACAGGTAGGTCGCGGACGTCTGCGGGTCGGCCTCGCTGATGATCGCCTGCGGCTTCGCGCTTGCGAGCTTCTGGACCTCGGAGCGGTAGGACAGCTGCCCGATGGCGATCGTCTGGTTCGCGACGAGGTGGAGGTGCAGTTTGGTGACACCCGCGATCGCGGCGGGGGCTGATCCCTGAGCCGAGGAGTCGTTGCCGAAGACCGTCGCGACGCTCTTCAAGCCGAGCTTCTTCGCGGCCGCGGCCATCGCGCCGCCCTGGGCCGGGTCCGGCGAGAGGATCCGCCAGAAGTACGGCGACGTCGAGTGGTCGAACGACGCCTGGCCGGTCGTCGAGAAGACGGGGATGTTCGCCTGTGCGAACAGCGGGACGACCGCAGTCGCGGTGTCCGAGCCGCCTCCGAGCACGCCGACGAGCGAGCTCGTCGACGCGATGAGACGGTTCGCCGCGGGCACGGCGTCAGCGGGGTCGCCCTTGGAGTCGGTCGGATCGCAGGTGATCTTGTGCCCGAGGACGCCGCCGGCGGCGTTGATGAGCTTCTCGGCCGGGAAGCACCCCGCGGCGGCCTCGGGGCCGAAGGCGGCGTTCGGACCGGAGTAGGCGTGGAAGATCGCGACCACGAGGGATCCCGAGCCCGAGTGCGCCACGGCCGGTGGGGCACCCCAGACTGGCGTTGCCACAAGGGCAAGCGCTCCCGCGCCGAGAGCTGCCGCTGCTGCTGCTGACTTCTTCACCGTTCCCCCACCCTGTTGCCTGATCAGGCTCCCAATGTGCACGCACTACTGCGACCAGCACGTTTCGTGTAGCTCCTGCTCACGCGTTCAGCAGCCGTGCCCCGGCGAGCGACCGCGTCATGCCGGGAGGAGAGTGAGCAGGGCGACACCGGACGGTGCCGCGCTCCGGAGCATCGCCGACCCGGCGATCCGACCGGCAGAGTCTCCCCCCTACGGGACTGCGCTCGTCGACTGCATGCTGTTGACAAGAACGCGTGGCACTCTACTAGGGTCGTCGAGAGAGCCGCAAGAGCGTGGATCGCACGAACGGGTTCGTGCGCACGGATGACGGCCGGCGCGTCCGGGAGGGAGGGTTTCGGATGGACACGGCGTTCGACAACCTCACGCTCGCCCAGCGCGTCTACCGCCACCTGCGGGCCGAGATCCGCGAGCGGCGCCTCGAGCCGGGCTCGGAGCTGTCGGAGGTCGCGCTCTCGAAGGAGCTCGGCGTGAGCCGGGGTCCGATCCGCGAGGCGATGGGTCGCCTCGCGACCGAGGGCCTCGTGACCGTCCGGCCGAGGCGCGGTGCCGTCGTGCGGGCGATCACCGTCGAGGAGCTCGTCGACGCGTACCTCGTGCGCGAGGTGCTCGAGTCGATGGCCGTGCGCCTCGCCGTGCCCCGTCTCGAGCCCGAGGACCTCGCTCGCCTCGAGGCGCTCGCCGACGAGATGGAGAAGTCGACGGCCGGCGGTCACGTCGACCGGCTCTTCGAGGCGAACAGCGAGTTCCACCAGCTGTTCTGCGAGCTCAGCGGCAATCGCAAGCTCCACCGCGTCCACCACACGCTGATGGGTGAGATGGGCGCCTTCCAGGACCGTACGCTGTCGCTGCGCGGCGACCCGAAGGAGTCGGTCACCGAGCACCGCGCGATCCTGCGCGCGGCGAGGCGCGGCGACGCGACGCACGCCGCGGAGCTCGCCGCGGCGCACGTCCGGGTGCCGTTCGAGCGGTTGCAGGACCACATCGCGGAGATGGCGGCGCAGGGAGACGACGGCTGATGGCACACGCGGCGGCACGCGGCGGCGGACGGCCCCACGGGGTCCGAGGGAGAGGAGTCGCAGGTTGACGACGAGCTATCGCGCGACGCGCGTCGGGACGATCCTCGCGGTCGAGGACGTCGACGCGTCGGCCAGGTTCTACGCCGAGGTGCTCGGCTTCGCGGTCGAGGCGCGTTACGACGACCCGCCGTACGCGACGCTCGTGCTCGGCGGAACGAGGCTCTCGCTCGCCGAGCAGGGCCATCCAGCCGAGGACCGACCCGGGGTCGATCTCGTCGCTCCGGGTGATCCCGCGAGCACTGCGGCGCTGCTCGTGATCGAGGTCGACGACGCGGACGCCGCGTTCGGCGCCCTCGAGGCGGCGGGCGTGCGCACGCTCGCTCCCGCGTACCACCCACCCTGGGGCGGCTGCCGCTTCTTCTGCGTCGACCCCGACGGATACGTCATCGAGATCGAGGAGCCGGCATGAAGGCAGTCGTGGTGGACCGTCCGGGCGAGGTCAGGATCGCCGACGTCGACGAGCCGAGGATCCTCGACCCGCGTGACGCGGTCGTGCGGGTGACCGCGACCGCGATCTGCGGCGCCGATCTCATGCCGCTCCACGGCTACGTCCCCGGGTTCGACCCGGCGACCGTGCTCGGACACGAGTTCGTCGGTGTCGTCGAGCAGGTGGGCGAGGACGTGGCGATCCCGGTCGGTCAACGGGTCGTGTGCTCGAGCACCACCTCCGACGGCACGTGCCCCCACTGCCGCGCCCGCAGGACCTCGCAGTGCGAGAGACGGTCGTTGTTCGGCTACTCGGGCGTGTACCCACGGCTCGACGGCGGTCAGGCCGAGCTCGTGCGCGTCCCGCACGCGGACCGCTGTCTCCTGCCGCTCCCCGACGCGCTGTCGGACGACCGCGCGGTCTTCCTCGCGGACATCCTCCCGACGGGCTTCGCCGCGCTCGACCGCGTCGGTGCGAAGCTGACGGACCACGTCGTCGTGGTCGGCTGCGGCCCCGTCGGCCTGATGGCGGTCCTGTGCGCTTCGATGATGGCCGCGAGCGTCGTGGCGGTCGACGGCCTGGAGCAGCGCTGCGAGCTCGCCCGCGCCTTCGGTCCGGCGGTCCGTGCGGTGCGACCGGAGGACGCGGCCGAGACCGTCGCCTCGCTCACCGGCGGCCTCGGGGCGGACGTCGTCGTCGAGGCGACAGGCGTGCAGCCGGGCCTCGACATCGCCCTCACGCTCGCCCGCGGCAGGGGGACCGTCTCGGTGGTCGGCGCGCACTTCGAGCCCGACTACCCGCTCAACGCAGGCCTCATGTTCGAGCGCGAGCTGAGCCTGCGCTTCCACATCGGTGCCCCCTACGAGGACCGCGAGCGCCTGCTCGACCTCGTCGTGAACCAACAGCTCGCGCCCGAGGCGATCGTGTCGCACCACATGCCGCTGTCGGAGGCAGCCGAGGCCTACCGCGTCTTCGGCAACCGCACCGCCACGAAGGTCGTCCTGCACCCGTGAGGCCGACCCGCCCGAAGCTCCTCGCCTACGGGATCGCCACGGCCGGCGCGGCCGGCATCGCGATCGGGCTCGCGGTCGCGCTTCCCGGGGGCAGCGCCTCGACGCCGATCGGCTTTCCGGTCGTCCCGAGCGGGGGGGCCGTCGCGACCGCGACCGCGACGCTGCGCGCCGAGCTCGAGTCCCAGCACCTCCACCTCGTCCAGCTCGCCTGCGTGAAGAACGGACGGTCGTACGAGCACCACCCGATCGTGCGCTGCAGCGCCGATTTCGGCGATCCCCACGTGCAGGCGTACTGCACCGTCGTGATCGGCGACCGGCTGGTCACGAACTACGACAACGCCGCGATCGCGTGCCGGCCGGACTGGTCGGGCTGGCACGTCATCCAGTTCTCGTCCGCGCCGCACACCTGAGGTCCGGGTACTGGCGACGCTCGCCACGGCCTCGTCGCGCGCGGCGAGTCGACCCCGCGCGGCCCGCGACGTGCCCGTCGCGAGGCGGTGATCTGTTCGCGCCGACTGCATGTTGTTGACCGCGTCGAGCGCGCCGCTACTAGGCTTCGGCGCGAGACGGCGCGGCTCGTGGCGGGCCGGGCGGGAGGTGCAGGTGGAACGCGCGTTCGACAACCTAACCCTTTGGCAACGTGTGTACGACCACCTGAGGGACGAGATCCGCCAGCAGCGCCTGGTGCCCGGGAGCGTGCTCTCCGAGGTCGCGCTCTCCGAGGAGCTCGGTGTGAGCCGTGGTCCGATCCGGGAGGCGATGGGGCGCCTCGCGTCGGAGGGGCTCGTCACGATCCGGCCGCGCCGCGGCGCCGTCGTGCGTTCGCTGACCGCCGAGGAGCTCGTCGACGCCTACCAGGTCCGCGAGGCGCTCGAGTCGATGGCGGTCCGCCTCGCCGTCCCGCGGCTGACCCGGTCGGACTTCGAGGACCTCGAGCGCTTCGTCGACCAGATGGACGCGCGGGCAGGTGATAGCGATCTCACGCCGTTCTTCGAGGCCAACATCGCGTTCCACAACCTGTTCTGCGAGCTGAGCGGCAATCGCAAGCTGCACCAGGTGCACAACACCCTCATGGGGGAGATCGGCGGGTTCCAGGACCGCACGCTGTCGCTTCGCGGCAACCCGAGCCGATCGGTGACCGAGCACCGCAGGATCCTGAGCGCCGCCCGCAAGGGCGACGTCGAGAAGGCGGCCGAGCTCGCGGCGGCGCACGTCCGCGTGCCCTCCGAGCGCCTCCAGCTACATATTGCACAGCGTGCCGGCAAGGCCTCGGAGAACGGCTCCGGCGCCGTCGACGCCGAGCAGGAGGCGTCGCAGGAGCGCGCCTCCTAGCCGCCGGGTCGTGCCGGACCGCGGCCGGCCCGCGCAGGTCGTGGCGCATCGCGCCGGGCAGCGGCCGGGTGCTTCGAGCATGTCCACAGGAGGCCGATGACCGTCAGTCCAGAAGCGATCGCGCGCCTGGAGGCGCGCCTCACGTCGCAGCACTCGGCGATGCTCGACGACCTGGCCGAGCTCGTCGGCTGCGAATCGCCGACGGACGACGTCGCCCGCTGCCGCGCGACCGCGGCGCTGGTAGCGGACCAGGCGAGGCGGATGGAGATCCCGGCGCGCGTCGTCGAGTCGGGCGGCCGGCCGCACGTGCTGCTCGGAGCGCTCGGCCTGGCCGACGCCTGGGGCACCGGGCCAGCACCCGGCCAGGTGCTGCTGCTCGGACACCTCGACACGGTCTGGCCTGCGGGGACCGGTTCGGACTGGCCGTTCGTCGTGAGCGGCGGCGTCGCGAGCGGGCCCGGCGCGTACGACATGAAGGCGGGGATCGTCCAGGGGCTGCACGCGCTCGGTTCGCTCGCTGCGGGTGGCACGAGCGCGCGGGCGAGCATGCTCGTGACCAGCGACGAGGAGGTGGGCTCCCCGACGTCGAGCGCGCTGATCGAGTCGCTCGCTCGCTCGGCCGACGCGGTGCTCGTCCTCGAGCCCGGCCCGGTCGGCGGCGTGAAGATCGCCCGCAAGGGGTGGATGGTGTGGAGGGTCCGCGTGCACGGGCGCGCGGCGCACGCGGGGTTGGAGCCGGAGCGCGGGGTCAACGCCGGCGTCGAGCTCGCGAGGCTCGCGCTCGCGCTCGACGCGATGCACGATCCCGAGCGCGGCCTCACCGTCGTGCCGACGCTGCTGTCCGCGGGGAGCGCGCCGAACGTCGTGCCCGAGCACGCCGAGATGACGGTCGACGTCCGTTCGTTCGATCCCGCCGCCCTCGTGGCGTTCGAGCACGCGATCCGCGAGATCGCGAGCTCGGACACCGGCACCGGGGCGCGCGTCTCGCTCGAGCGCGTGACGTCCCGGCCGCCTCTGCCCGAGTCGTCCGGCGTGCCGCTGCTCGCGCGCGCGCAGGAGATCGCTGCGAGGCTCGGGCTCGGCGCGCTCGTCCCGGCGCGCGTCGGAGGAGTGTCGGACGGGAACCTCGCCGCGGCAGCCGGTGCGCCGACGCTGGACGGGCTGGGGGCGGTCGGTGGAGGGGCGCACGCGAGAGACGAGCACGTCCTCGTGGACGAGACCTGGCGGCGGTCGGCGCTCGTCGCGGCGCTCGTGGAGAGCCTCGCGGAGTCGCCGGCGCGCGCGGTGGCGGCCGGCTGAGGCCGCGCGGGCGGCCCCGCCGGGCGTCGCGACGGCGGCCGTCGCCGCTGTCCGCGCCCCGCCCGGCCCGTGCGACGCCCGCGACGCCGGCAGCGCGCGCCTCGTAGACTGCTCGCCGTGGCCGGAGACGAGCAGGTTCACGTGGACACCAATGCCGGCGGCGGACCGGACGGGGACGCCCCCGCCGGCGTCAGCTGGCCCGGATGGAACGTGCTCCACCTGTTCTGCACCGTCGGACCGCACACGGACCGCGCGAGCGTCGAGCTCGCGGTGAAGGCGTGCGAGGCGACGGGGAACCAGGTCGTGACCGCGGCGATGCTCGGCCACAAGTCCGACCTCGGCGTCCTCGCCCTCGGCCCGTCGCTCGACGCGCTTCGCGCGCTGCAGACGGGGCTCGTCGCGGCGGGGTGCACGGTCACGTACTCCTACGTCTCGCTCACCGAGGTGTCCGAGTACGCGCGCGGCGTGCCCGAGCGCATGCGCGAGGCGCGGCTCCACCCGGTGCTCCCCCCCGAGTCGATGCCGGCCTTCTGCTTCTACCCGATGTCGAAGCGCCGCACGGGCGACGACAACTGGTACCGGCTCGACTACGACGCCCGGCTCGAGCTCATGTACGCCCACGGGGCGAGCGGGCGCAAGTTCCACGGGCGCGTCCTCCAGCTCGTCACGGGCTCGACCGGCCTCGACGACTGGGAGTGGGGGGTCACGCTGTTCGGCCTGTCCATGGACGACCTCAAGTCGTGCGTCTACACGATGCGCTTCGACGAGGCGTCCGCTCGCTTCGCGGAGTTCGGCCCGTTCCTCGTCGGCACGGTCGGTCCGCTCGCCGAGGTCCTCGCGGCCCTCGGCGTCGGCGGATCGCACCGGTGACGGCCGCGGCGTCGCGGGCGCGCGGGGCCGGCGGCGCGGCGGCCGCGCTCGTCGGGGACGACGCGTCGGACTTCGAGCTGCTCGCGAAGTCGCTCGCGGCGCTCCACCGCGTCGTGGTCGCGCTCTCCGGGGGCGCGGACTCCGCGCTTCTCGCGTACGTCGCGACGGCGACCCTCGGACGCGAGCGCGCGCGCTGCGTGACCGCGGTGTCGGCCTCGCTCGCTCCCGAGGAGCTCGAGGAGTGCGCCGCGCTCGCACGGGAGTGGGACCTGAGCTGGTCGACCGCCGCGACCGGCGAGCTCGACGTGCCCGCGTACGCGGCGAACGGGCTCGACCGCTGCTTCCACTGCAAGAGCGAGCTGATGGCCGCCCTCGAGCCGATCGCGGCGGCACACGGCGCGACGGTCGTGCTCGGCGTCAACCTCGACGACCTCGGCGACCACCGCCCGGGGCAGGCCGCGGCGGCAGGGCGCGGCGCGGCCTTCCCGCTGGTCGACGCCGGCCTCACGAAGGCGCGCGTCCGTGGGCTCTCACGAGCGCTCCGGCTGCGGACCGCGGACAAGCCCGCGGCTGCGTGCCTCGCGTCCCGCGTCCCGCACGGCACGCCGGTGACCGTCGAGCTCCTCGGCCGGATCGCGCGGGCGGAGTCGGCGCTGCGCAGGCTCGGCTTCCGCGAGCTCCGCGTGCGCCACTACGACGACTGCGCACGCATCGAGCTCGGCGAGGCCGAGCTCGGACGCGCGCTCGAGCTGCGCGCGGACGTGACCGCTGCCGTGCGCTCGGCCGGCTACCGGTACGTGACGCTCGACCTCGACGGGCTGCGCTCGGGAAACCTCTCGCGCGCTGCGCTCGACGACGAGCGCGCACGACGCGTCACGCTCCTGCGAGACACGCGGGAGCCCGCCGAAGGTGCGAGGAGGCAGCCGTGACAACGAGGGTCAGGCTCGTGTTCCCGGACGAGCTCGTCCGGGAACCGGTGATCTCGCGTCTCGCCCGCGACTTCGCGGTCGAGGCGAACATCCGGCGCGCCGCGGTGGAGGAGCACTCGGGCTGGATCGTCTGCGAGCTCGGCGGGGAGCCCGGCGCGGTCTCCGCGGCGCTCGAGTGGCTGCACTCGGCCGGCGTGAGCGTCGAGCCGCTCGGCGACGTCGTCGAGAGCTGACGGTCCCGCCGCCCGCTCAGGTCGATCCGGCGCCCGTCTCGTCGTCCGGGCGGGCGCCGACCTGCCACCCGGCCGAGGACGTCGACCGGGACTCGAAGAACAGGCAGCCGTCCGGGCAGTCGAACGGCACCGCGACCGCCGCGCCGAGCCGACAGCGCTCGACCCGGTCGCCCGACCGCACGCTCCGCATGACGTAGTGGCGGCAGTCCGCACGCACCGGCACCCGACCATCGTCGCGCACCTCGGGCCACCCCGGCGTGGCGGCGACGCGATCGGGCCCCCGTGACCGTCGCGGGCGCCACCCGGTAGCGTCGGCGCCGTGGCCGACGCGCCCGTCCCCGAGAGCGACCTGCTGCGCTGGAGCCACGCGCTCGCAGCGATCGCGCGCACGGGCATCGGCTTCACCGCGAGCGCGTTCGAGCGCGAGCGCTACGAGGAGGTCCTCGCGGTCGCGGGCGAGATCGCCGCGGTCGCGCAGGAGTGCGCGACCGCGGCCGACCGGCCGTGCGCGGCCGGCCGCGCGGCCACCGACTTCGTCACGGAGTGGCTCGCGGACGTCCGTCCCGGCGTGGCCGGCTACGTCACGCCACGGCTCTCGGTCGGCGCGATCGTCGGCAACCGTGCGGGCGAGCTGCTCCTCGTGCAGCGACGGGACTCGGGCGTGTGGCTCTACCCGACCGGGTGGGCCGACGTCGGCTACTCGGCGGCCGAGGTCGCGGTGAAGGAGGTCGCCGAGGAGACCGGCGTCGCGTGCGAGCCCGTCGGGCTCGCGATGGTGCTCGACGGACTGCGCCTCGGGTTCTCGCGCTCGCCGATCTACTCGCTCGTGTTCCACTGCCGTCTCGTCGGCGACGAGCCGACGCTGCGGCCGCACCTCCTCGAGTGCAGCGACGCGGGATGGTTCGGGCCCGACGCGCTGCCCGAGCCGCTCGCGGGCGGCGAGCGCTGGGCCGGCCACGCGTTCGACGTCCTCGCGGGGCGGGCCGCGGACGTGCTGTTCGACCGGCCCCGGTCGCCGCTGTGGCGGGGCGCGCGCGGCTGAGCCGCGCCGGA
>DATLRJ010000033.1:0-33694 GCA_035534715.1 Acidimicrobiales bacterium
TCGGGACCCGGGTCTCGCCGCGCGGCGCGCGACGAGCGGGCGCAGGACGAGCGGGCGCGCGACGAGCGGGCGCAGGACGAGCGGGCGCGCGACGAGCGGGCGCAGGACGAGCGGGCGCAGGACGAGCGGGCGCAGGACAAGCGGGCGCAGGACGAGCGGGCGCGCGACGAGCGGGCGCAGGACGAGAAGGCCGGAGCGCGATGAAGGTTGTCATCCTGGCGGGCGGGCTCGGGACGCGGCTCGCGGAGGAGACCGTCGTGCGGCCGAAGCCCATGGTCGAGATCGGCTCGAAGCCGATCCTCTGGCACATCATGAAGATTTACGCGGCGTTCGGCCTCTGCGACTTCGTGGTCTGCTGCGGGTACAAGGGCTACGTCATCAAGGAGTACTTCGCGAACTACGTGCTGCACGGCTCCGACGTCACGTTCGACTTGAAGACCGGGTCGAGCGAGATCCACCACCGCGACACCGAGCCGTGGCGGGTGACGCTTGTCGAGACGGGCGAGGCGACGCAGACCGGTGGCCGGATCGCACGCGTCGCCCGCTACCTCGACGACGAGGACTTCGCCCTCACCTACGGCGACGCGGTCGGCAACATCGACATCGCCGCGCTTCTCGCCTTCCACCGCTCCTCCGGTCGCAAGGCGACCGTGACGGCCGTCCGCCCGCCCGCGCGGTTCGGGTCGCTCGACACCGACGGCGAGCGCGTCGTCCAGTTCCAGGAGAAGCCGCCAGGAGGCGACGCCTGGATCAACGGCGGCTTCTTCGTGCTCACGCCCGCCGTGCTCGACTACATCGAGGGCGACTCGACGCTCTTCGAGCGCGGACCTCTCGAACGGCTCGCACGCGAGGGGGAGCTGTCCGCCTACCACCACCCCGGGTTCTGGCAGGCGATGGACACGATCCGTGACCGCAGCGCCCTCGAAGCCCTGTGGGCGTCCGGCGCCGCTCCGTGGAAGTCCTGGTGAGCGGCGGGCCCGGCGATCACCCGGGCGACGTGAGCCTGCGCGAGGTCCTCGCCCGCTCTTACGCCGGCCGGCGGGTGCTCGTGACCGGCCACACGGGTTTCGTCGGCGCATGGCTCGCCCTCGCCCTCGCCCGTGCGGGAGCCGAGGTCACCGGTTTCTCGCTCTCGCCCGAGAGCGGTGCCCTCGGCGAGACGGCGAGGGTCGGGGACGTGGTGTCGTCGGTGACTGGCGACGTGAGGGACCTCGACGCGCTCTGCGCCGTCGTCGCACGCTGCGAGCCCGAGATCGTGCTGCACCTCGCGGCGCAGGCGCTCGTGCTGCCGTCCGTCACGGACCCGGTCGGCACGTTCACGACGAACGTCATCGGCACCGCGAACCTGCTCGAGGCGTTGCGAGTCGCCGGGCGCCGGGCCGCGTGTGTCGTCGTCACGAGCGACAAGTGCTACGCGACGGCCGACGCGGCCCACCTCGAGTCCGACCCGCTCGGGGGGGACGATCCCTACAGCGCGAGCAAGGCGGGTGCGGAGCTCGTCGTCCACGCCTACCGCAGCACGGTCGCCGACGTAGGACGTCCGTTCATCGCGAGCGCCCGCGCCGGCAACATCATCGGCGGCGGAGATGTCGCCGCGAGTCGCGTCGTTCCTGACTGCATCAGGGCCATCGCCGCGGGCGCACCCGTGCGCCTGCGGCGCCCGCAGGCAGTGAGACCCTGGCAGCACGTGCTCGACGCGCTCGCCGGGTACGTCCGGCTCGGCGACGCGCTCTCGAGGGGTGAGCCCGGCGCGGCGACGGCGTGGAACTTCGGGCCGCCACCTGCCGCGAGCGCGACGGTCCTCGACGTGAGCCGGGCCGTCGTCGAGGCGTGGCGCCGGTGCGGCGGGCGCGCGCTCGATCCGGTCGGAGCCGAACAGGACTCGCCCGAGCGGTCGTCACTGCGGCTCGAGAGCACGAAAGCTGTGACGGCGCTCGGCTGGAGCACCCTGCTCGCGCTCCCGGACGCGCTCGAGTGGACTGTCGCCTGGTACCACGCCGCCACCGTGCGCGGAGCTCCCGCCGCGACCTTGTGCACGGAGCAGATCGACCGTTACCTCGAGCTCGAGGAGGCCGGACGCGACCGGGGCGCGGCGCGGCCGCCCACCCTCGGCTCGGGCGCGAGTGTCGTGGCGCTGGGGACGAGATGACCGTGACCGGCAAGCGCGGTGGCGGCGAGGGCGGTGGCGGCAAGCGCGGTGGCGGCGAGGGCGCCACGCCACGCGAGATCCGCGCCGAGATCCTCGCGCTCGTCGAGCGCTACGTCGCCGCCGAAGCCGACGCGCGGGCACCTTTCGAGCCGGGGCGGAGCGTCATCCGCTATTCGGGGCGCGTCTATGACGAGCGCGAGGTCGTCAATCTCGTCGGAGCGTCCCTCGACTTCTGGCTCACCGAGGGACGCTACGCCGCGCGGCTCGAGCGCCGCCTCGCGGCCTACGTCGGCGTCGACCACTGCCGGCTCGTGAACTCCGGGTCGTCGGCGAACCTCGTCGCGCTCTCGACGCTCACCTCGCCGAGGCTCGGGGACCGGCGAGTGCGCCGCGGGGACGAGGTCATCACCCTCGCGGCGGGGTTCCCGACGACCGTCGCGCCCATCGTGCAGCACGGAGCGGTGCCCGTCTTCGTCGACGTTGATCCGCGGACGGCAAACGTCGACGTCGCGGCCCTCGAGGAGGCCTACAGCGAGCGCACGCGTGCGGTCATGCTCGCGCACACGCTCGGCAACCCGTTCGACCTCGACGCGGTGATGGCGTTCTGTCGCCGGCACGAGCTCTACCTCGTCGAGGACAACTGCGACGCGCTCGGTTCGCGCTACACCTCGAGGGCTGGGGACCTCGTCGAGACCCGCCGGACGGGGAGCTTCGGGGACCTCGCGACGAGCAGCTTCTACCCGCCCCACCACATGACGACCGGCGAGGGTGGAGCCGTCTACGCGAACGACGAGGAGCTCGACACGATCGCCGCGAGCTTTCGCGACTGGGGTCGCGACTGCTACTGCAAGTCCGGCAAGGACAATACGTGCGGGATCCGCTTCGAGCACCAGCTCGGCGAGCTCCCGTTCGGGTACGACCACAAGTACACGTACTCCCACTTCGGGTACAACCTGAAGATGACGGACCTGCAGGCGTCCGTCGGCCTCGCGCAGGTGGACAAGCTCGACGACTTCGGCGACGCGCGGCGTCGGAACTTCGCCCGGCTGCGCGACGGGATCGCCGACCTCGCGGACGTGTTCGACGTCGTGCAGCCGACGCCCGGGGCGGATCCGAGCTGGTTTGGCTTCCTCGTCACCGTGCGGCCCTCCGCGCCGTTCTCGCGCGCCGAGGTCGTCGCGCACCTGGAGGCGCACCGGGTCCAGACCCGGATGCTGTTCGCGGGGAACCTCGTGCGCCATCCGTGCTTCGACGAGATGCGCGCCGCGGGCACCGGCTACCGCGTGGTCGGCGACCTCCGCGCGACGGACCAGCTCATGGAGCGCGCCTTCTGGGTCGGCGTCTACCCCGGGATGGGCGAGGGCCAGCTCGACTACATCGTCGACCAGCTCCGACGCCTCGTCGCGACCGCGGCGGGCCGGAGAGACCGCAACGCGTCCTGAGGGCCGCGGTCAGCCGGTCGCGAACGGGAGCACGACGAGGCGCTCGGCGACCCCGAGCCGCTCGGCGGCGCGCTGGATGGAGCGCTGCGCGTAGCCGGCGGCGACGACGATCGGCGCGGTCGTCGAGAGCAGAACTGACGGCTCGCCGACGTCGGTCCCGGCAACCGGCTTTCCCTGGCGAGCGGGATTGCCGTCGACGAGGGCGACGAGGTGGCGCCCCGCGATCGCACGTCTGGTGAGCAGCTTGTAGGCGAGCTCTCCGACGCCCCAGACACAGACCTCGGCCGCGCCGCGGAGCGCGTCCTCGAGGTGGTCGTCGAACCGGTCGAGCGTCTCGGCGCTCTCACGGGCAAAACGCCGGAGCTCGGTGGCGAGGTGGAGGTCACGTTCCACCGGTGCCTCGCGATCCCGCCCGCGCGCCTCGCCCGTCCAGCGCCAGGCGCCCGCGGCGGCGGGCACCATCGGCAGCCCGGCCTCGGTGTGGGTGAGGACGGCGTCTTTCCACACCGGCGCGAAGCCGTGACGCTCGAACAAGAGGTCGAGCGTCCGGAGCGAGAAGTGGTTCGTGTGCTCGGTGTTGAAGTCCTGGAACGGGACGACGAGCGGGTGGCAGTAGCGGGCGGCGTCCGGCACGTCGAGGTAGACAAGTCCGCCCGGCCGGAGCAGGCGCACGAGCGACGCGATCGCGGCGGGGACGTCCCAGAGGTGCTCGAGGACGCCGATCATCGTCACCGCGTCGAGCCCGCCGAGGCCCGCGGGCACCTCGGCGAAGGTCCCCGTGCGGACGTCCGCGCCGAGCAGGGCGGCGACCTCAGCCGAGCGTGGGGACGGGTCGAGCCCGATCACCCGGCGCATGCCGCGCGATTGAAGCTCGACGAGGAGCGCCCCCACAGAGCAGCCGAGGTCGAGCAGCGACGCGTCGAGCGGAAGGAGGGAGAGGAGGCGATCGGCGGTCTCGCGGTTGTTGGCGACCGACCACGGCGTCGCGTAGGAGTCCGCGGTCGCTGCGGCGCCCGCGGTCGTCGCTCCCTCCTCCGCATACTTGGCGTCGGTCGCGTAGTAGTCGTCGAACGCGGCCTGTCCCACGGGGTCGTCGGTGAAGCCGGTGCCGCACGCGGCACACGAGACGACGACGAAGGGGTTCGTCAGCGGGTGGCCGTCGGGGAGGCCGAGGTCGAGCGAGCAGAGATCCTCGGCGTCGCGGCTCGCGCACACCGGGCACTCCCGCCGCGTCGGTCGCGACGCGGGCCTCGCGTCGTTCGTGTCGCGGTCCTCGGTGGTGCGATCCACGCGCCCGTCCTTCTCTCGCCGCGTGACGCGGTCGTAGGCACGCTAGATCGCCGAGTCCCACGCGGCGCGGCTCCTCGGGACGCCGCGGCTCCTCTCGAGCCGGAGCGGCCGTCTCTCAAGGGGCAACGGGAACGGGTCGTAATAAGCCTCGTGAGTCCTTGCCAGCGGCCCTCCGCGGCATCGGCGCGGGCTGCCGCGCTGCGCCCCCGGAGCGCGCTGCGCCCCCGGAGCGCGCTGAGCCCCCGGAGCGCGCTGAGCCCCCGGTGTTCCCGCGCGCCTCGGTGCGTGCGCAGCCGAGCAGTTCTGGCGGGGCGATGACGAGCGACTCGCTCGTCGGCGAGCCTGCGACGGCGCGCATCGGGGACGACACGTTCGGTGAGCTCGACGCTGACGGAGTCGCGGGTCTCGTGCACCGCCTCGACGCCGCGGGCCGACCGCTCGGGCCCGTGGCACGCGCAGCAGGGCTTGAGCGTTCGGCTGTCGTGGCGGCGGCGGCCCTGCGCCTCGCCCCGGACCTCGGGGACCGCCTGCTAGAGGCCGCGTGGCCCGAGCTCGACCGTCGCGCGACGCTCGCGGCCGCGTCGAGAGTCGCGACGCGGCTCGCCGTCGATCGCGCGCTCGTCTGGTCCTCGCGTCTTCGAGCCGAGGGCCTCGCGCACTTCTGCCCGCTCGTCGCGTGCGGGGAGGACGTCGCCAGGCCCCCCAGCGCGCGCGTGCGCTGTGCGGCAGCCGCGTGGAGGGCGTTCGCCGACCCGCGCGGTCGCGCGGCCGCGCTCGACGCGGCGTCGGAGCTCGCCGGGGACGCCGCACGCTCGGCATCCCTCGCAGAGCTCGCCCTCCTCGCGCCCGACGTCGCCGAGGAGGTCCGGGCCGCGTCACTGCGCGAGGCGCTGTCACGACCTCGCACGGCCGCCGCGTCGCTCGAATGCGGCGCGAGCATCGTCGTGTCCGCGGCCCCAGGGGGCCCGTCGCCCGAGGAGATCCGCGCGCTGATCGGCGAGGTCACCGCGCCCTCGAACTACGAGATCGCGGTCCTCGTCGCCGGAGGCTCGGCGATCGCGAGCGAGCACGAGCTCGCCGGCCCGGGGCGTGGGGTCGTGATCGCCGCCCGTGACCGCGACGAGGCACGACGCCGCGCGAGCTCGTGGTCGTCGGGCGAGTACCTCGTGCTCCTCGACGCTCGCCTCACGCCCGCCGGCGGCTGGCTCGAGGCGATCTACGAGGCCTTCGAGGCCGGCCCCGATCTCGCGGCCGTCGTGCCCGCGGTTCACGACGTCACGACCGGCGAGTGGACGTGCGGCGTCGAGTTGGTCCTCGACTGCCGGTACGAGCCGACGTTCCACATCGAGCCGCGGTCACTCGGACCTCGCGACGCGCCCGGCGGCGGGGAGCCGGAGCTCCTCGGCGCGAGCGGGGAGGCCGTCGCGTTCCGGCGCGACCTCTACGAGCGGCTCGGCGGCGCCGATGCAGCGCTCCCGGAGCCGTACGCGACCGTCGACCTCTGCCTGCGGGCCGGATCTCTCGGCTGGCGCGTGGGGCCGGCGCAGCGAAGCGTGCTCCGCCGCGCGCGTGCGACCGGTGCCGACGCCGCGGGTGCCCGAGACCGCGTGCCCGCGGAGTTCGACGAGCGCTGGATCGGCGCCGCCGGTCCCGACCGCGTCGTCGGCTTCGCCGGACGCACCGGCGCGGGGGGCGAGAGCAGGTGAGCGACACCGACGGGCGTGGTGTCGGCGTCGTGACCCTCGTCGCCGCGATGTCCTCGGCTGCGCCGGGGGCGGTCGAGGCGGCGATCGCGGCGTGCGCGTCGCTCGATCGCGCGGCCGCAGACGTCGTCATTGGAGTCAGCCCCGCGACCGCGGACGCTCTTGCCCGGCGCGACGGGACGGCCGGGAGTCACGTCCGGATCGTCGTGATGGAGGACCCCGACGTGGTCGGCCCCGTTCTCGCGAACGTGCGGACCCCGTACTTCGCGGCGCTCGACACCGTCGCGGGCGTGCCCGGCGTGGCCGCGTGCATCGCCGGGCTCGACGCGAACCCCGCGGCCGTGCTCGCCTGGACGGGGGCGCCCGAGTTCTCGGCCGAGGTCGCGACGCTTCTCGACGGGAGACTCCTCGCGACGCGCCTCGTCGGCTCGGGACGCTCGCCCTTCGGAGGGATCGGCGCGGTGGTCGCGCGCACAGCGGCTCTCTGCGAGGAGCGGTTCTCCCCAGGCTACCGCTGCGGGGCCGAGCCGGACTGGCCGGCGCTGTGCTGGCTCCGCCTGATGGTGCGCGGAGCGGTCTGGTGCGACGGATCCGGCGGGTTCGCCGGTGCGAGCGCGGCGCGTTCGCCGGCGCTCGACAGCGGGTCCGCGTCCGACGCGCGCTGGCGCTCCGTCTCGGCCGAGGCCAGGGCTCTGGGCCTGCTCCCCGCCGGGTCGCCCACCGGGTCGAGGCTTCGCGCTGGTGTCGTCGTCCTCGCCGGCGATCCCGCCGGAGCACGCGGGGGGCGGCTTCGCGCCATCGCCACGGCGCGCCGGGCGGCGCGTCTCGTCGAGAGCGTCCTCGTGCTCGAGGCCGCCGACGAGCCACCCCCTGCGCCCATCGCCGGCGTCGAGTGGCGGCTCCTCGACTGGCGGGCCGTCGACTGGCGGCGCGGCCTCGAGTCCGGCACGCTCGGCGGCGCCCCCGACCTCCCGCTCGTCCTTCTCGCCGCGGGTGAGCAGCTCGAGGTCGCCGACGACGCGCAGCTGCGCGCCTCGCTCGAGGCGCTCGAGCCGGGCGGCCGTGCCCGCGTCGTGACACCCGCCGGCGTCGAGGTCCGGCTAGGCGTCCGCACCTCGCTCCCCGCGGCGCTCCCCGCGCCGGAAGCCGGCGGGCCGGCGCTGCGCAGCGTGCGCATCGCGCCCCTCGGGGGCGCTGGCGACTGGCTGGAGGTGCGCGCGAGGCCGCGGCGGTCGAGCGCGCACCGCATCACCCGATTCGCGGTCTGCGCGCCCGACTACACCGGCGGCTCCGGTGGAAGCATCGCCCTGCACAGGCTGTGCGACCTGCTCAACGCGAGCGGCTGCGAGGCATGGATCGTCCCGATCGAGGCGGGCGCGGTGACGAACCCCGACTGGCGCGGGCCGCTCGCAGGCGCGGACGGGCCACTTCCCCCGGACGCGGTCGCGATCTACCCCGAGATCATCTCCGGCAACCCCCTCGGTGCCGGCCGCGTCGTGCGCTGGCTGTTGAACAGGCCCGGAGCGGTCAATGGCGGTGCCGCGATGGACGAGCAGCCGGAGGACCTCCTCCTCGCCTACGACCCGCAGATCGACGCCGACCTTCCCGTGCTCTGGGTGCCGGTCATCGACCCGACGGTGTTCTTCCCGAAGGACCGGCCCGGATCGGGGCGGCTGCTCTGGATCGGCAAGGGCCGCGCCCCGGCGGGCCTCGACCGCTCCGGGACCACCGTCATCACGAGGAGCTGGCCCGCGACCAAGCGCGAGCTGGCCGAGGCGTTGCGCGGCGCGGACGCGCTCGTGAGCTGTGACTGGCTCACCGCGATGATCGGCGAGGCGCTCATGTGCGCGACGCCCGTCGTGCTCGTCGACGACGACCGCTGGTCCGCGGACCCGACGGCACGCGTCGATCCCTCGGTGCAGGTCTGCACGGCGCGCTGGGGCGAGCCCGAGGCGGCTCTCGCTGCGGCACGCGAGGCGGCCGCCGACTTCTACGGCGTCTACACCGCGAGATACGCGGGTGCCGCCGCCGGGATCGACGACTTCCTCGCACGAGTGCAGGATCACTTCGCCGCGGCGTGACGCCGCGCGTCTGCTGCGGGCGGCGACGCCCGCGGCCTAGACCGCGAGCGGCTCGGGCGCCTCGACGCGGCGCGCGACCGCCGCCGGGCCGCCCTCGGACGCGACCCGCCCGAGAGCTGTCTCCACGGCGCCGGCGACCTCCGCCGAGCACGCTCCCGACGCGTTGAACGCCATGTGGACGAGGCGCGTCGCGAGGCCCTCGAGGCTTCGCGCGTAGCGGGCGGGGTCTGCGAGGAGGCCGGCCTCGTGCGCGTGCCCGACGAGCTCGAGCCATTCGAGGTGCTCGACGACGCCGCCGAGGACCTTGCCGTACTGCTCGTCGTGGAGGCGCAGCTCGGAGAGCGTCTCCGCGACGTAGGCGACCTGGCCGCGCGAGAGCAGGCTCATCCAGGTGGACACGTCGAGGAGCGAGGTGTAGCCGCGGCCGCGGTAGGTCGCGAACTCCGACGGGAGCATCGCGTCCCGCCGGAAGAGCACCGTCGAGGGCTCGCCGACGAAGTTCACGCCGTGCTCGAGGACGAGCTCCGCGACCGTCGACCCGTCGAACAGTGTGTCCGCCTCGGCGAGCCGGGTCGTCGACGCGATCGCCGGCAGGGCCGCGCCCGACGCGTCGATGACCGCGCGCGCGGAAATCGCGAGCGACGTCGACGGCGACGAGATCGCGGCCGCCACGAGCCGCTCGACCGCGGTCGGCCGGAGCCGGTCGTCGGTGTGGAGGAACTTCACGTACTCGCCGCTCGCGAGCTCGAGCAAGCGCCGGTGGTTGCCGACGAGGCCGAGGTTGCACGGGTTGCGACGCAGCGTGATGCGCTCGTCGATGCGGGCGAAGCGCGCCGCGACGCGAGGGGCGTCGTCGGTGGAGCCGTCGTCGAGGAGGAGGATCTCGAGGTTCTCGTAGCTCTGCGCGAGCACCGAGTCGAGGCAGGCCTCGAGGTACTCGCCGTGGTTGTAGACGGGGACGAGCACGCTCACGAGCGGGCCGCTGACGCGACGCGCCGTCGACCCGGCGGGCGAACCGGACGCGACGGCGTGGAAGTCCGCCGGGACGCCCGGCCGGAGCACGGGTAGCTGCGCGAAGCGACCGGACTGCTCGCGGCCGGTGAGCATCGCCTCGACCGGCGCGCACAGCTCCTCGCGCTGCTCCGCACCGTCTCCGGGCGGCAGGATCGCGACGACGGCGGGGCCGTCGTCGAGGTCGACCTCGCACCGCTGCGCTAGCTCCCGTAGCGCGCGCTCGAACTCGGCGGGATCACGACCGGGACCGTAGACGACGAGCGTGCTCCCGGGGAGGTGTGCGGCCGCGGCGGCATAGGTCGCGAGCAGCCGCTCGTCCTCGAGCAGCTCGGCCGCGTGAGCGAGGGCGACGAGCGCTCGCGCCTCCGGGCAGTGCGGGCGAGCGGGCCCGGGCCCGGGCCCGGGATCGGGAGCCGGAGCCGAAGCGCTCGCGAGCTCGCGGGGGGCATCGAGCGTCGCGTTCGTGTCGTGCCCGGGTCCGACCCGGGGCTCGGGCGGCGCGGGCACCTGAGCGGCTCCGTCGAGGGCGCGAGCGACTGTGGCGAGGCGCTCGCCCGCCTCCGACGCGACGTGCTGCCAGGACCACCGGCGCTCGACGTCGGCACGCGCTCGGACCCCGAGAGCGTGGGCGCGCGACGGGTCCGCGGCCACCCGCGACAGCAGGTCGGCCAGGTGCTCGACCGACGGCTCGGCCCAGCGCTGGCCGTGGTAGTGGGCGACGTCCATGCGGTCGTCGACGGTCACGAGAGCGTCGACGTCGACGAGCATGGAGTTGGAGTCGTCCATGAAGTCGAGGTTGCCGCTCCAGCGCGTCGCGATGACGGGGAGGCCAGTCGCCATGGCCTCGAGCTGGGGGCGCCCGAAGCCCTCGCCGCGCGACGGCGCGACGTAGCAGTCCGCTGCGGCCATGAGGCGCGGGATGTCGCCGGGCGCGAGGTGGGACCCGAGCACGACGATCGGCGCGAGGCGTGCCTGGTCGAGCCCGAGCTCGTAGAGGCCCCGCGCGAGCATCTCCTCGGCGATCCGCTGGGCGTCGCCACTCGTCTCGAACCGGCTGCGGGGGTAGGTGCGCAGCACGAGCGTCACGTCGTCGCTCGGCTGGAACGCGCGTGACCACGCCCGGAGAAGGACGTCCCAGCCCTTGCGCAGGCTCCATTCGAAGACCGAGAGGAACACTGTGCCCGAGCATCCTGGGACGTGGAGCGGCGCGACACGCGGCGAGAAGCGTCGCGTGTCCACACCGGCGCCCACGACCTCGATCGGCACGGTGACGCCGGCCGAGCGGAAGGTGTCGAGGTTGAAGCGTGTCGGGACCCACACCTCGTCGACCGTATTGAGGTTGTCGACGCTCGAGCGGTGAAGGCCGTCGGTCTCGAACATCGTGCGCGCGATCGTGTACGCGGCGCCCGTGACCGGGCGGAAGAGGGCCGTGGCGGGGAGATGGAGCACGCCGATGCGGGGAGCGACGGGCGCGAGGTCCATCGACGCGACGACGTCGGTGAAGAACGCCGAATCCTCGGCTGCGACCGACTCCGCGAAGGCGAGCACGGTGTCGACCGGGATGGCCTTGATCGGGAAGCGAAGCGCGCGGAGTGCTTTCACGAAGCCCCGGGCCTCGTCGCCGAAGCCAGTCGGCGTGAACATCGGCGCGATCCAGTCGACGACACCCGGGCAGGACGCGCCGGCGGGCCGGGCGCGGCCGCTCCCGCCGCTCGGGCGCCCTTTCGGGCGCGCGGTTCGGGAGCTCATCGCACGACCTCCAGCTCTCGACCGAGCTCACCCGAACGGGACGCGTCCCCGCCGTCGCTCGACGCGGGCGGAGCGCTCCTGGCCGGCTCCGGCGCGAGCAGCTCGGCGATCCGCTCGGCCGCACGATCCGCGGCGTGCCGCCACGTGAACTCCTCGACGATGCGCCGGCGGCCGTGCGCGCCCTTCAGCTTCGCCGCTCCCGGGTCGTCGACGACCGCTCGCATCGCGGCGACGAGGTCGCTGCGGCTCGGCTCGAGCCACCACGCCCCGGCGGCGGAGAGCGTCCAGCTCCCGGGACGGACGGGGACCTGTCGCGCGGCGACGAGCCAGGCATTGCGATCGTCGCAGAAGTCCTTCGCCGCTCCACCGTCGGTGACGACGACCGGCAGGCCCGAGGCCATCGCCTCCGCGATCGGCATGCCGAAGCCCTCCCCGCGGTAGGGGTGGACGAGCGCGTCGCAGCTCCGGTAGAGGCTCGCCATGGACGCGAAGTCGAGGTTCTCGTCGACTACCTCGATCTCCGCACCCGAGCCCGCGGCCGCGGCCCGCACCTCACGCTCGAGCGTCGATGTGCGGTACACGCCGTCGGACCCGAACGGCTTGACGACGAGGCAGACGTCGTCGTCGCACGAGAAGGCCGAGAGGTAGCTCTCGAGCAGCGCGTCGACGCCCTTGCGCTCGATGAGGCCCCCGACGAACAGCAGCTTCGTGCGCTTCGCCGTGCGCAACGCATACGACGGGCCGTCGGGCCGGAAGCGCTCGATGTCCACCCCGTAGGGAACGACGTGGACGCGCTCGGCGGGCACGCCGCTTCGGACCGCGCACTCCCGGACCCAGCTCGTCGGGACCCAGAGCTCGTCGGCGACGTCGCGTAGCGGCGCGATCCACTCCGCCGGCAGGCCGCCGAACTCCCATGGCTGCATGCATACGAGGCGCCCGCTGCGCACGGGTGTGAAGTCGGGTGGCCATTGGTGGCGGATCTCGAGGTCCACTCGTCGCCGGCCCGGCGCGTCCTCGACCGGGATCGGTCCGAGAGCCGCGACGGCCTCCTGCGAGCGTGCCCCGTGCTCGGGCGTGCACGCGCTCACCTCGAGGTCGCCGCGCGCGTCGAGCGCGACGAGCAGCTCCCGGTTCATCTGGGCGAGGCTCGCGAGACCGAACACCTCGCCGGTGACGCGGACGTGCGGCCGGCGAGCGCCTCTCGCGGTCACGGGCGCACGGCGCCACGGCGGGTCGAGGGCCGCGAGCGGATCGGCGGCGTCGAGGTGGCCGCGCGGCGCTCGACGTGCCTCGCTCGCCGCCTCGGCCCAGAGATCGTCCCGCTCGAGAAGGTCGTGCAGCCGCCCGAGCGTGCCGGCGACGTCGCCGTGTCCGGGGTGAAGGACGAGCACGGGCGTCCCGCAGGCCTCGGCGAGGGCGCTCCACGCGTCCGCGTCCTCCGCGAAGGGGACGAGCGCGACCCGCACCGACCTGAGCCACGGTGTCGGGTCGACGACCGCACCCGCGAGGAGGGCCGAGGGCACGGACCGCGAGAGGTGCCGCTCCGGGTCGTCCCCGCACATCACGACCGGTGTGCCCTCGCCAAGGGTCGCGAGCGACGGTGCGAGCGCGGCGTCGAACCACGCGATCTCCTCGCCGGCGCGGTCGCGCGCTCGTGCGAGCACGCACAGCCCTGCGCGGTCCGACAGGGCCGTGTCGCCCGTCGCACCGAGCAGCGCCGCAGTGTCCGGCCGCAGGACGACCGACCTCGCGCGCGCCGGGACGCGCTCGGTGCCCGCGCAGAGCACGAGGTCGGCACCGGCCTCAGTCGCGGCGCCGGTGCTCGCTGTGGCAGCGTCGACGACGAGGGCGGCCGTCGGCAGGACGGCGCGCGCGGCCGCGAGGCTCGCGACGGCGCGCGAGCTCACGACGACCGTGTCGAACGGGGCCTCCGCAGCGCAGCGCGCGATGGAAGAGGCCGCGTCGCTCGCGTCGTCCCCGGTGGAGCGGTTCCCCCTCGCCACCCACCCTCGCAGCGTGACGCCGCGCCGGGCGAGCAGGTCGGTCGCCGCGCGTGTCGGCTCGGGCTCGAGGAGCGTGACATGGTGGCCGGCGCGGGCGAGCTCGAGGGCGACCCCTGTCGTGCGCGGGTTCCCCGCGTCGTGATCGACCACGAGCACGCAGCGCAGCGTGGCGCCCGCGCGGCGCGGGACCTCGGTGCCGGCCGCCGGCTCGAGCCGGGCGAAGCGCTCCGCGAGGCCGGGCGCTATGGCGGCGACCTCGGGTGAGACGGTGGCGCGCTCCTCCGGAGCGAGGCAGAGCGCGGACGCGGAGAACGCCAGGCGTGCACGGGCGTCGCCGAAGAGCGTGACGGCCGCTGCAGACGCGAGGACGCGGTCGCGCGGTGCAGCGCCCGCGTCGGTCGCGGTCGCGACGAGCGGGCACGCGAAGGCGAGGCCCGCGGCGCGGAGCCGGGACGACCACACGAGCTGGCGCGAGATGTCGAGCCGCTTCGAGACCTGTGCCGCTGCCGCGAGCACAGGCGCCGAGCCCGGGTCGCTCCGGTGCCACGCGTCGAGGGTGCGGTCCGAGACGTCGGGCTGCAGCTGGAGCAGCTGCGGGACGAAGACTCCGACCCGGTCCGCGCCGATCGCCTCGTACACCTCGGCGAGGTCCCGGCCGGCCTTCTCCTCGCACTCGACGAGGAGGCCGACGTGGGTGTCGACGCCCCCGCTCTCGCGTATCGACGCGAGAAGGACGTCGGCGGCATCGCGAGGGCGGCCGAGGCCGACGAGCGCCTCGGCGCTCGGGACCGCGACGAACGACCGCGTGTACTCGAAGCCGTCCTCGTCCACCGCGTCCTTCACCCGCTCGAAGTGCTCGAGCGCCCGCTCGTGCTCCCCGAGGGCGAGGTAGGCGCTGCCGGCGAGCGCGTCGGCGAGCGTCGGGTTGGACGAGATCGCGCGCAGGCGGGCGATCTCGTCGAGTGCCTCGGCCGGCCGCCCGAGGGCGACGAGGCAGTTGGCCGCCGTGCGGCGCGCGAGGCGGGCGGTGGAGGTGAGCGACGCGACGTCGGCCGCCCGACGGCAGTGCTCGAGCCCTTCCTCGAGCCGTCCGTTCAACACGTAGGAGCGGCCGAGGCTCGCGAGGCGGATGCCCCAGTCGAGGTCCGAGTCGCCCGCGAGGTCCGCGAACGCGGTCCGGATGTTGCGCTCGGCCTTGTCGCGCCCCGTGATGTGGGACTGCAGGTAGCCCCGGTGGGTGATCCGGATCGAGCTCGTGAGCTCGCGTGCGAGCTCCCGCTCGCCGGCGCGCGCGACGACGAGCTCGTGCAGACGCCCGTCCCAGTGGCCGACAGCGCGCCGGAAGAGGCGGCACGCGGGGTGGACGAATGTCGAGGCGGCCTCGTTCCCGTTGAGGTTCTCGATGTGGACGACGAACGCCTCGCGCTCCGCCGTCATCCCCGCGAGCTCGAGGCGCACGGCCGCGGGGTCGGAGCACACGAGGGACTCGTCCGCGTCGACCCAGAGGATCCACTGGCCGCGGCACGCCTCGAGGGCGTCGTTGCGAGCGCGGCCGAAGTCGTCGTCCCAGTAGCCCTCGAGCACCCGCGCTCCGGCGCGCCGGGCGATCTCGATCGTGTCGTCGGTCGATCCGGTGTCGTAGACGACGATCTCGTCCGCGACCGCGCCGAGCGAGTCGAGACAGCGCGGCAGCTCGTCGTGCTCGTCCTTCACGATGAGGCACGCGGTGACGAGCGGGCGGCCTGCGTCGCGGGGATCGGGCCGGAGCGGCGAACCGCCGCGGTGGTGGACATAGGCGCTCTCGAGGACGCCGAGGCGGAGCCCCGCGGCCCGGAGCGCGCCCGAGAGGGTGGCCGGGTCGAAGCCGCGTGCGACCACGCGCTCGAGGCCGCCCGCCTCCTCGAGCCGGTCGCGTCGCACGGCGATGCACGGCCCGGCGAGCAGCTCGGCATCGCTGAGCTGGGCCGGCGACGAGGCGAGGCCGCGTACGAAGCTCCGCCGGATGCCCGACTCGTCGGGCCGGTACGGGACGCCGACGTACAGCTCGTCGCCGTCGGCGATGTTCGTGCGCGGCGCGACCGCTCCGACCGAGTCGTCGCCGAGCGCGTCGACGAGCTGGTCGAGCAGACCCGGGCCTAGCTCGACGCGGTCCTCGACGAAGACGACGATCGGGCGAAGTCGTGGGGCGGCGGGACCCGCGCAGCGCTGGAGATCTCCGCGCGCCGGGAGGCGCCACGCAGCGGGGTCGTCGGGCGACGGCCGCGAGGCGCCGACGACGAGGACGTTGTCGTGCTCGCCGACCTCCCCGGCGAGCCTCGCGAGCAGGGACTTCGTCACGCGCCGGTCGTCGCCCGCGACGACGCACACCGTCGCGCCCGTCGCTCGCGTCATCCGCCCTCCCTCGTCCGTGCGCGCGCCAGCGCTGTTCGCCGGCCGTGCTCGGGAGTTCCTTACGGCATCGAGGAATAATCCTTCAAGTCCCCGGCGAGTCGCGCCGATAGAACACTCGGTCCCCGGAACGGGGGCTCCCGGGCGTACGACGCGCTCGGGACCAGCAGTAGCGGTCCGCACGGAAGCGGTCCGCAATCACGAGAATTGGAGAAACGGATGTCTTCTCTCGTCGTGAACACGAACCTGTCTGCAATCGGCGCGTACAACAACTTGAACGCGACCGACAACCAGATGAGCAAGGCGATCCAGGAGCTGTCGTCAGGACTGCAGATCCAGACGGCGGCCGACGGTCCCGCCGCGTACGTCCAGAGCCAGGCGCTCGAGTCTCAGGCGAATGGCTACCAGCAGGCGATCTCGAACGCTCAGGACGGCGTATCTCTCGTCCAGACCGCATCGGGCGCCCTCAACCAGATCTCGTCGATCCTCCAGACGATGGACCAGTTGGCGGTCTCCTCGGCTAACGGCGCCACGAACGACGCGACGTCGCTCGGCGCCAACCAGCAGGAGTTCAAGAACCTCCAGGCGAGCATCGACCAGATCGCGAGCACGACGAGCTACGGCACGACGAACCTGCTCGACGGCACGTTCTCGAACCAGACCCTCCAGGTCGGGGCGTTCGACTACACGAGCCAGCAGATCACGTTGAGCATCGGCGGCGCGTCCACCGGTGCCCTCGGCGTCGCCTCCGGCTCCGCATCGGTCGGCACGGCGCAGGCCGCGGCGAGCGCGATCGCACTCGTGCAGGCGGCGATCGCGTCGGTGGACTCCATCGAGGCGAACGTCGGCGCCATCCAGAACCAGCTGCAGGCGATCGCTGCCAACCTCACGGTCGGCCAGCAGAACCTCAGCGCGGCGAACAGCCAGCTCGTCGACGTGAACATGGCCCAGATGATGACCACGTTCTCGACGGACCAGATCCTGATGCAGACGGGCACAGCGATGCTGTCCCAGGCGCAGCAGGCCCCGGCGCTCGTCGAGAAGCTCATCTGATCGACGTCTCATGGCGTCCCGTAGGGCCTGACCGGCCCTACGGGGCGCCGAGGCGTCCGGGCGAAGTGGAGCACGCGCGATGACCACCAGCGGTACGACTTCGACAGGCTCGAGCACCTCGGCACCGTTGATCGTGAACGGCCTGATCTCGGGCATCAACACGTCCTCGGTCATCAGCGCGCTCCTCCAGGCGTACCAGGCGCCGATCACGAACCTGCAGAACGAGCAGACCTCCCTCGGCGGCAAGGCCGGCGACTACGGAGTGGTGAACACCGACCTCCAGCGGCTCATGACAGCGGCGCAGGCTCTCAGCACGAGCTCCTCGTGGAACCTCGCGACCGCGACGAGCTCGGACTCGGCGGTCGCATCCGCCAGCGCCTCGCCGGGCGCGCAGCTCGGGACGACGACGTTCAACGTCGACCAGCTCGCACAGGGCAACATCCTCGCCTCGCAGGGAGGCGTCGCGTCGACTGGCACGGTCGTGACCTCGGCCGCGTCGCTCCTGCTCGCTACCGGGGGGGAGGCGCTCGGGTTCTCGAGCTTCTCCTCGGCCGGCGCGCTCGCCCTCGGGAGCCACACGATCGACGTGACCCAGTCCTCGTCCGCCGCGACGGTCACCGCCGCGACGGCGCTCCCCACGTCGACGACGATCACGACCGGCACGAACGACACCCTCGCTCTCTCGGTCGGGGGCACGGCGTACACGCTCACGCTCGCAGCAGGCACCGCGGAGACGCCGACGAGCGTCGTCGCCGCGATCAACGCCGCCGCGACCACCGCGGGCGCCGGCGTGACCGCGTCGCTCAGCTCCACGGGCGCGCTCCAGCTCTCGACGAACGAGCAGGGCAGCCTCGCAAGCCTCTCGGTGACCGGCGGCACGGCGCTCTCGACGCTCGGCCTCAGCTCGGGACAGGCCGGCACGGGCACCAACGGCGTCGTCACGGTCGACGGGACCTCGACGACGCTCACCTCGATCATGCCCGGTGCGACGGTCAGCCTCGCTGCCCCCGCAGGATCGATCACCGCGACGGTCGCGTCCGCGCCCGGCGCGAGTGGCGCCCTCCTCTCGTCCGGGAGCGCGTCGGCCGACCTCGTCTCGACCGGTAGCGGGAGCCTCTCCGCCGTCGTCGCGGCGATCAACGGCGCGAGCCTCGGCATGACGGCGTCGGCCGTGCAGGACTCCGCGGGCACCTACCTCTTGCAAGTCGCAGCGAACGGCACCGGCCTCGCGGGCTCCGCGAGCGTGGACCCGACCGCGTTCGCGGGCGGTGCCCTCGGCTCGCTGAACACGATCTCGTCCGCGCAGAACGCCCTCGTGAGCGTCGGCGGCACCGGCGGCTACCAGCTGAGCTCCGCGACCGACACCTTCACGAACCTGCTGGCGGGCACGGCGGTGTCCGTCGCGGCGATCGGTCAGGCGACGGTGACGGTCGCACCGGACGCTACCGGCGAGGCAACCCAGGTGAGCACGCTCGTGAGCAGCGCCAACCAGGTGCTCGCGGACATCAACCAGGTCGCGGGGTACAACGCGGCGACGAAGACCGGCGGTCCGCTCATGGGCTCCGCGGTCCTCCAGGGCATCCAGCAGCAGGTCCTGTCGATCTTCGCGAGCGCGGCGGGCTCCTCGGGGCTCGGCAACGCTCTCTCCACGGGGATCGGCCTCACCTCGACGGGGTCGATCACGTTCAGCCAGTCGACGTTCGAGAGCGCGTTCAGCGCCAACCCCACGAAGGTCGCCTCGCTGTTCGCCCAGGGCGGGACGTTCGCGCCCTCGTCCTCCGCCTACGCGGGCACGGTGGGCTTCGTCTACGCGAACGACTCGACCGCGAGCGGCACGTACGACGTGCAGATCAGCCAGTCCGCGACGCAGGCGAGCGATACCGGGGCCGCGCTGTCGTCCGGGACGGTGAGCGCGGCGGAGACTCTCACGATCGGCTCCGGGGGCGCGACCGCGAACTACACGACGACTGCGGGCGAGTCGCTCGCCTCGATCGCCTCCGGCCTCGACCAGCAGTTCGCCGCCAACGGGCTCGGGCTCTCGGCATCGGTCGTCAACAGCGGCACGCAGCTCTCGATCTCGAGCAACGGCTACGGCAGCGCGACGAGCTTCTCCGTCACCTCGACGAGCACGGCATCGGGCACGACGGGTCTCGGGGGGCCGACGGCAGGTACCGCGGCGAGCTTCACCGGAACCGACGTCGCGGGGACGATCAACGGGGTCGCCGCGACCGGACTCGGTCAGGTCCTCACCGCGCCGTCGAGCGACCCGACGCTAGCGGGGCTCTCGCTGCTCGTCTCCACTCCGGGAATCACGAGCCTCACAGACCTCGGATCCTTCTCCTACACGCCGGGCCTCGCTCAGCAGCTCCAGAGTCTCGGGAACACCGCGTCCAACCCGGTGAACGGCATGATCACGACCACGATCTCGAGCCTCACGAACGAGTCGGCCGGGCTCAACAGCCAGATCTCGGACTACCAGGCGGTCGCGACGGCGCAGCAGACCCTGCTTCAGAACGAGTTCGCGAAGATGGAGACGGCCCTCGGGACGCTCAAGAACCAGGCGGCGGCGCTCAGCAGCCAGATCGCGCAGCTCCCGTGAGCCTCGACACCGCCCAGCAGGACGAGTCGCTCCGGCGCTACCTCGCCGACCAGGTGCGCACGGCGACGCCAGCGCAGCGCCTCGTCATGCTCTTCGACCAGCTGCGCCGGGACCTGCACTGCGCCTCGGCCGCATTCGAGGGTGGGACGTTGAAGGAGATCTCCGACAACCTCGTCCACGCGCAGCACATAATCATCGCGCTGCGGGACCCCCTCGACACCGAGACCGAGCTCGGAAGGGCTCTCTCCGGCGTCTACGGGTTCTGCCTGCAGCACCTCGTCGCGGCGAACCTCACGAAGGACGCGACGAAGCTCCCCGACGTGCAGGCGATCGTCGACCGTCTCGCAGACGCGAATCGCACCGCGGCCGCGGCCCTGCAGGTCCCGGCCGGTGTCGGCTGACGCCGCGGACCGGGCCCGGGCCTGGTCCGCAGCGCTCGACGCCGGCGAAAGGTGGGTCGCCGATGCGCGCGCGAGCCTCGAGTGCGGTGGGCCGATGCCCGGTGCCGATCTCGTCTCGTTCCCGGACGTCCCCCCGCCCGGCGAGCTCGCGCCGCGCGCCCGTCTCCTGCACGGCGCGCAGAGCGACCTCGAGATCGCGCTGCGCGAGCGGGTGTCCATGCTCGGTGCCGCGATCCGATCGGATCCCACGGCGACGCGAGCGGTGATCGCGCTCTACCTCGACCGCTCCGCCTGATCCATCGGCGGGACCGCCGGCACCACGAGCCCGTGCCGGGCGAGCTGGGCGAGCCGCACCCGCACCTGGTCGGCGAGGTCGGCGCTCGACGCACCGGGAGGCGCCCCCCACGCCGCCTCGGCGAGCTCTCGCGCGCCGCGCCGGCCGTCGACCGCGGCGAGGAGCGCAGCGCTCGGTCCGTCGAGGAGCACCGCGGGGGCGCCATCGGCACGAGCGACCCGGGCGGCGGGATCCGTCTCGATCACGAGGCCGGGCGCGGGCCTGAGCGCGAGCTCCGCGCGCGCCGGCGCGACGACTCGCACCGTCGCGGACGTGTCACGGCCCCCGCGATGCCCGCCGCTGCCGCCGCGGCCGCTGCCGCCGCCGCCGCTGCTGCTGCCGCCGCCTCTGCGATGAGCACTGTGACCGCGACTGGCCAGGCTACTGGCTAGGTCACTGTCCCGAGTGCCGTCGGCGCTCCCACGCACGCTCGTCGCCTCGATGGTCGCCGCGCACACCCCCGTCGCGCCGAGGCCGCGGAGCGAGGCCTGGTAGGCCGCGTAGGCGCCGGCGAGGTCGTCCGCGCCACCGTGCGCGGCGAGGCTCGTCGCGAGCTCGACGACGTAGGGCTGGAGCGGATGGCTCTCGCCGAGCGTGAGCCGGACGTCGAGATCGCGGGACGAGGCGCCGAGCTCGTGGAGGAGCAGCGGCCCGTCGCCGTCGCAGAGGAGCTGGCAGCGGGCGACGAGCGTCCCTCCGGGAACGAGGTGAGCCGCGGCCCCCGCGAGCACGCGGCGCAGCACGGCGAGCCCGTCCGTCCCGGCCGCGACGGTCGAGCGCAGGTGCGTGCCCGGCGCGGAGGGCACGTAGGGCGGCAAGGTGACGATGAGGTCGAAGGCGTCGTCGCCGAGCGAGTCGAAGCAGTCGGACAGCGCGTAGCGCACGGGGTGGGCCGTCTCGTTCAACAGCGCGTTGAGCGCGGCGATCTCGAGAGAGCGCTCCTCGACGTCGGACAGCACGACCTCGGCCGCGCCGCGCGCCGCGAGCAGCCCCTGCACGCCGCAGCCCGTCCCGAGGTCGAGGACGCGACGGCCGCGAGCGTCGGGGAGGCTGGACGCGAACGCCAGCGAGTCAGGACCCAGGTACGCGCTCGCGCCGACGCCGTCAGGGTGGCCGGGAGCGCCACCCGTCGGCGCGTAGGTCGGCGGCCGTCCCGTGAGGAGGAGCCCCCCGAGGGCCGGCACGAGGACCCATCCCGTCGTCGAGAGCGGCGTGTCCCCGCCGCCCGAGATCAGCCCGCAGGCGCGGAGCGCGCGGGCCACCTCGCGAAGCGACGCGCCCGGCGCGCCGGACCCGGGATCGAGCGCGCGCGGCTCGAGCGTGCCGCCGACGGCGAACAGACGCAGGGCCCCGCGCTCCTCGCCGGTGAGCCCGTGCAGCGCCCCGAGGGCCGCGTCGGCGGCCGCGGCCGACGCGGCGAACAGCGCCCCGCTCGTCACGAGCGGGTAGAGGCGGCCATAGCCGATGGCATCCATAAGGCGCGCCAGCGCGCGCATCGCGCCCGCTGCGCCCGGTCGCACGCGGCTCTCCGATGCGGACGGCGTGGCAGGGGCGCCGGAGTCGCTCGTGATCGCGCTGCTCGTCGCGCCATCCGGCCCAGGGCCGCTCGCGCCGCTCATCGGGCGGGGGTCGCGAGCATGGCGGCCGCACGCTCGCGCCGGCCGGGCGGGAGCGCGTCGAGCGCGCCGATGATCTCGGGGAGGCTCGTGGCTCCGAGCGTGTGGACGCGCGACGCGCGCGTCACCGCCGGCAGCGCGTAGACGAAGGCGAGCAGGCGGGCGACTGCCATGTAGATCTCGGCCGGGATCTGCTGGTCGACCTCGCACACGGCGTAGAGGTAGCGGGCGAGCGGCGCGTCCTCGACGATCGGGACCTCGGCCTCCGTCGCGCGCTCTCTGATCGCCCGGGCGAGCGCGTCCGCTCCCTTCGCGACGACGAGCGGCGCGCCGCCACTGCCCGGCGAGTACTGCAGCGCCACGGCGTAGTGCGTCGGGTTCGTGACGACGACGTCCGCGCGGCGGATCGCGGACGCGATCTGGGAGCGGACGATCGCGTACTGGCGCTTGCGCAGCTCGCCCTTCATGTACGGGTTCCCCTCCGAGGCCTTCGCCTCCTCCTTCACCTCGTACTTGGTCATCTTGAGGCTCTGGGTGAGCTTGCGCTTCTGGAAGAAGTACTCGCCGAGACCGATGATGACGCTGAGGAGCGCGATCGTGCGCACGAGGCCGAGGATCGACGAGGCCGTAGCGCCGAGGATCGGGGCGAGCCCGACGGGCGTCGTCCCCGTCACCTGGCGCGCGAGGCCGTGGATCGCGCTGTAGCCCGCGAGGCTGAGGACGGCGAGCTTCAGCGCTTGTTTGCCGAGCTGCACGAGTGTCTGGGTACCGAAGAGCCTCTTGATCCCCGACTTCGGGCTCACGCGGTCGACGCGTGGGCGCGCTGCCTTGAGCGAGAACGACCGGCCCGTCTGCGCGATGTTCGTCACGATCGCTAGGAGGGCGAACAGGATGCCGACGGGGACCATGACGATGACGACGATTCGCAGCCCCGAGGTGAGGACCGCGAAGGCCCCCTGTGGCGTCGGCGCTCCCATCACGCTTCGTGCTTGGCCGACGAGGACGAGGACCCGGCTCTCGCTCGTCGAGAAGAGCCATGGCAAGATGAACGTGCCCGCGAGGACGGCCGCCCATCCCGACACGTCGTGGGAGCGCGCGACCTGACCGCGGTCGCGTGCCTCCTTCTTGCGCTTCGCAGTGGGTGGCTCGGTCTTGCTGTGCTTGTCCTCGCTCGCCACCTCACCCCCCGCCGAACAGGTGTGCCGTGTCGCCGAGCGCGCGCGTGACGAGCTCGCCGAGGTATGCGGGGAGGACGGAGATCCCGAGGCCGACGAGCACGATCGCGAGGACGATCTGGAGGGGCATGCCGAGGATCCAGACGTTCATCTGCGGAGCGGCCTTCGACAGCATCGCGAGCACGATCTGCGTCGCGAACAGCACGACGAGGATCGGCGCGGCGATCTCGAGCGCCGAGGTGAACATCGTTGCGAGGTCGAGCACGACGACCTCGCCGATACGGCTCGTCGACGCGAGCGTGAAGCCCGGCGCGTCGAAAGACCGGGCGAACCCGTCGACGAGGTAGAGGTAGCCGCCGGAGACGAGGAGAAGGACCATCGCGACCTGCTCGAAGAACTGCCCGATCATCGGCGTCTGGTCGAGGCTGAGGGGGTCGATGGCCGCGGGGAGGTTGAGCCCGCCGGTGAGGTCGACGAAGCTGCCCGCGGTCGTGATCGTCGTGATGAGCAGGTAGACGACGTACCCCATGGCGACGCCCGTGACGACCTGTAGGACGAGGTCGCCGATGAGCCCCGCGGACGTGGTCGGGATCGCGGACGGCGCGATGCGCGGCGCGACGAGAAGCGCGAGGCCGGACGCGACGCAGGTCGTCGCGATCGGCGGGATCACCCGCCGGTTGGAGAAAGGGGGCACGAGCATGAGCCAGCCGAGCGCGCGGGCGAGCGCGAGCAGGAATGCGACGAGCCACTGGTAGTTGAGCGCGAGCGCCACGGCTACCCGCCGGCGAGCAGCTGCGGCAGGCTCGCGAACAGCGAGTGGACGTACGTGACGAACACTCCGAGCATCCAGTGCCCGGCGAACATCACGACGGCACCGACGACGACGACCTTCGGGACGAAGGTGAGCGTCGCCTCCTGGATCTGGGTCACGGACTGGAAGAGGGAGATGAGCAGGCCGACGGCCATCGCGGAGAGCATGATCGGGGCCGCGATCTTCGCGCCCGTCATCATCGCGTTCGCCGCGATCTGGAGGACCTGCGCCTCGGTCATCTGAAGCTCGTCACGAGGGACTGGAGCACGAGGACCCAGCCGTCCACGAGAACGAAGAGGAGGAGCTTGAACGGGAGCGAGACGAGCGTCGGCGGGAGCATGACGACGCCCATCGACATGAGCGTCGCCGACACGACGAGGTCGATGATGAGGAAGGGCACGAATATCACGAAGCCGATGATGAACGCGCTCTTCAGCTGGGTGAGGAGAAACGCGGGGATGATCGCCGCGAGCGGTGCCTTCATCGGTGCGGCCGGGTTGTAGTGGCCGATCTTGTCCGTGACGCCGAGCTCCTCCGCGCCGGTCTGCTTGAGCATCCAGGTCTTGAGGGGCACCTCCGCCTCCCTGTAGGCCTGGGTCGCGGTCATCTTGCCGTGGAGGTAGGGCTGGAGCGCCTCATGGTTCATCGCGTTGAGCGTCGGCGTCATGAGGAACAGCGAGATGAAAAGTGCGATGCCCACGAGCACCTGGTTCGGCGGGGTCGTAGAGAGGCCGAGCGCCTGGCGGGTGAGACCGAGCACGATGATGATGCGGACGAAGCCCGTGCACAAGATGAGCAGCGACGGCGCGACGGAGAGGAACGTCCCGGCGAGGATGACGAGGATGCTCGTGGTCGGCTTCGAGAGCGTGTTGCCGAGGTTTATCGAGACCGACGTCGACGCGAGGAGCGCGCTGTGTGGGACGAGCATCGCGAGGTGCACGGGGGAGATCTGCTTCCTGTCGGGTAGGGGCGCTCAGCGCCGCAGGGTTGCATTGCGGAGCGTGTCGAGGAGGGACGCGGGCCGTCCGCCATCTGCGCCGACCGCACCGATCGCACCGGACGAGCTCATCGCAGGCTCGCGGTCCGCGGGCGCGGCTGCTCGCGGGGCGGGAGACGTGAGCGCCGCGGCGGAGAACATCGCGAGCGCCGTCGCCGCGGCGGCGGACTCCGCGGAGGGTTCTGCGGGGAGTGCAGTCGCAGGGCCGTGAGCGGTGTCGTCGGCGCGGGGGTCGTTGAGGAACGTGATCGTCGAGCCGGCGATGCCGACGAGGATCTCCCGCTCCCCCCAGCGGACCGTCGCGATCGACAGGTCCTTGCCGAGCGACTGACGGCTCACGACCTGGAGGCCGCTTCCGGCGGTCTTTCGGCGCGGGGACGCGGCGCTGCCGCGCATGCGCGCGAGGCCCTTGCCGAGGCCCCAGATGCACACGACGATCACGACGAGCGCGATCACCATCTGGACGAGCGAGTGCCCGATGGAGATGTCGGGGAGAGTCTTCACCGCCGCGGCGGCAAGTGTCGGGGCGAGGCTCACCGTGCATCCCTCGCGATGTCCGCGCCGATGACCTCGCTGACGCGCACGCCGAGGTTGGTGTCGTCGATCACGACGATGTCGCCGCGCGCGAACAACGTCCCGTTGACGAGGACGTCGACGGGGCTGTTGCGTGCCCGGTCGAGCTCGAGGGACTGGCCCGGCCGCACGTCGAGAAGCTCGTGGAGGCGCAGCCGGGCGCGCCCGAGGACGACCTCCACCTTGAGCTCGACCTGGCCGAGGGTCTCTATCGGCATTCGGCTCGCCTGGGCGCGGTCGTCGCCCGGCGCCGTGCTCCTGCGGGCGGGGGAGCCGGCGCGCGGCGCGGGCTCCTCCTCGACGACGTCCACGTCGACGAGGTCCGCCTCGGTGGCGAGTGCCACGTTGTCCTCACTCATCTGTGCTCTCCCTCTTGCTCACGACGGTGCATGCCAGCTTGTTCCCGTTCTCGACGAGGATCCCCGTGCCGAACGGCGTGTCCTGTACGACGAGCTGGAGCTCGTAGGGGCCCTCGGTCGGCTCCTGCTCTATGTGTATGACGTCCCCGACCCGCAAGCTGAGAAGCTCTGACGGCGTGAGGCCGATCGGCGGGTAGGACAGCTTCAGCTCCATCGGGACCGACAAGATCCTGCGCCGTGCCTCCTTGCGGTCGACGACGCCGTCCATGCCCTCCGAGCTCTGGTGACGCTCGATGTGCTCGAGGACGGGCAGCAGGACTGTGAGGGGCAGCGACAGCAAGATGGTCTCGGGCTCGTGGTCCGCGATCGTGACGCCGAGCTCGACGATCAGGCACATGACGCCGGGCCGGCCGACCTGGACGAGCAGCGCGCTCGAGGAGTTCTGCACGAGCGCGACGTTGAGCGAGACGAGCGTCGCGAACGGTGGGGGCAGCTCGTTCCAGATGACGTCCGTGAGCGTCCCGACGAGCGCGCGCTCGATCTCGGTCAGCTGCGTGCGCTCCGGCTGGTTGAGCCCGTCTCCGCCGAGGTGGAAGTCGAGCAGCTTGAGGACGAGCGGCACCGGGATGTGCATGACGACCCTGCCCTCGAGGGGCAGGAGCACTGCACTCGACACGAAGGTCGGGTCGGGGAGAGAGGACGAGTGCTCCTCCCACATGCGCTGCTCGAGCGAGACGAGCTCGACGTGGGCGGGCTGGCGGATCGCGGAGGTGAGCGAGCTGCCGATGCGGTGCGCGACGGTCTCGAGGATCGGCTGCAGCCGGCGCAGTCGCGCGCGCTCGACGGTCTCCTGGCGGTGGAGGTCGAAGACGCGGATCCGGTTGGAGTCCGCGGCGACGACGGGCGACGGGGTCTCGACGTCCGCGAGCGGCTCGCGCTGAGCCGCGGCGGGTGCCTCGTTCTCGACGACTGTGCTCACGGCACGTTCTCGAGCGCCTGGATGACGTTGCTGCTTGTCGTGAGCGTCTTCGTGTTCGCGGTGTAGGCCTCCTGCGCCGTGATGAGGTTCGTGAGCTCGGTGCCGAGGTCGACGTTCGACTGCTCGAGCTCTCCACCGAGGAGCGCGCCGCGCCCTCCGGTGCCCGGCGTCCCGATGAGCGCCTGGCCGGAGTTCGGGCTCGTCGCGTAGAGGCCGCCGCCCTGGTCGGCGAGGCCGGTCGCGTTCGCGAAGTTCGCGATAGCGATCTGGCCGAGCGCGAGCGTCGCCCCGTTGGAGAACGCGCCGGTGATCGTGCCGTCCTGGCCGATCGAGAAGGACTGCAGCGTGCCCGACGAGTAGCCGTCCTGGGACTGCACCTGGACCGTCGAGGCGGAGTTGAACTGCGTGACCTGGTTCGAGCTGCCCGTGGCCGGGAAGACGAGGTTGATCGGGGTGGTCGCCGGCGAGTACGGCGGGTTCGGAAGAGCGGTCGCGGCGATCTGGAGGCTCGTCGTCGACCCGTTGACGCTCTTCACCTGTCCGGTCACCGGGTCGAAGAGCACGTTGTCCGACCCCGGCGCGTACGGGGCGGTGCCGGTCGGGGCCGCGCCGATGATGTAGCTCGGCCCGGTGCTCCCCGTCGGCCCGGGGACGCTCGCCGTGATGTTCCACTCGTTGGCTGTCGTCGTCGGGTAGAAGGTCACGGTCACCGGCACGACGTTGCCGAGCGTGTCGTAGGCGTTGATCGTCGTCGTGAGCGGGGCGGTGCCGCCAGCGGGGAGGTTCCCGCCGAGGGTGAGGTTCTGGGTCGCGGTCGCGCCGATCGTCTCGCCCTGCGGGATCTTGATCGAGGTGAGCGGTGCGCTCGTGTTCACAGTGCCCGAGCTGTTTGCCTGCCAGCCCTGGATGAGTCCCCCGGACTGAGTCGTGAGGTCGCCGTTCGCGTCGGTCGTGAGGCTCCCGTCACGCGTGAAGAGCTGCTGGCCACCGCTCTGGACGATGAGGTAGCCACTGCCCTGGATCGCGACGTCCGTCGGGTTGCCCGTCTGCTCGAGGGAGCCCTCCTGGAGGTTGACCTCGTTCGATGCGACCCGCACCCCGGAACCGACCGCGACGGGGTTGATGCCCGCTGTGGTCGGCGTCGGGCCCGATGCCCCGGAGAGCTGCTC
This sequence comes from Acidimicrobiales bacterium, assembly GCA_035534715.1. Classification (GTDB taxonomy): domain Bacteria; phylum Actinomycetota; class Acidimicrobiia; order Acidimicrobiales; family Bog-793; genus JAJZBW01. Next base: position 27,886 of record DATLRJ010000033.1, read on the forward strand.
GGCGAGCAGGTCCTGGAACTGCACCTGGCTCGACTTGTACCCGACAGTGTCGGCGTTCGCGATGTTGTTGCCGATGCTGTCGAGGTAGGTCTGGTCGGCCTGGATCCCCGAGACCGCTGCAAGTACCGAACGTTCCGTCATCTCATTGCTCCTTCGTGTCGTGTGCCCATCTCTTCCCCGGCGTTCGCCGGGGTCCGACCGGTGCTGCGCCCGCCCGTCAGCTGCTCACCGTCTGGACGTCGGTGAGCGGGATCGTCGTGCCGTTCACCGTGAGCGTCGGTGCCCCGCTCGCGCTGAGCGTGACGTCGGTGACCGCGCCCGTGATCGCGTTCCCGGCCACCTTCGCGGTGACGGTGCGCCCGATGAGACCCGTCGCCTCGGTGTCCTGCGAGGTGGTCTGTGCGGCGGTGACCGCGGAGGTCTGGGTCGTGACCGACTCCATCTGCGCGAGCGCGGAGGTCTGCTGGAGGATCGTCGCGGGATCCGTCGGGTTCGTCGGGTCCTGGTTCTGCAGCTCGGCGACGAGGAGCTGGAGGAACATCTGCGGGTTCGAGAGCTGGCTCGCCATGTTGGACTGCGTCGTCGAGCCCGCAGGTGACTGGCCGGAGGCGCCCGGCGCGCTGCCCGTCCCCGCCGGGCTGCCCGTGCCGGACGCGCTCGCCGCCGCCGCAGCAGCCGCTGCCGCGGCGGCTGCCGCGGAACCAGTCGGCGCCGCCGCGGCGGGGATGGTCGTCGCGGTCGCGAGTGCGTTCACGAGCGGGTTGGTCCCGCCGATCGATGCGATGCTCATCGTTCTCCTTCGTTGCCTAGAGCCGGACGTCGAGTAGGCGGTGCGCCGAGGGGGCGCGATGCGAGGCGGCCGGCCCCGCGGGGGGAGGGACGGCCGCACGGTCGCCGCCCGGCTGTGGCTCACCGCCGGAGTCGGAACGCGCGGCGTCCGAGGCGTCGTGCGGGTCGTGCGATCCCGACCAGGAGGTCCCGGAGCCCGGGTCTCCGAGCACGACCGTCGCGCTCTGCCCGTCGTGCGCGAGGCCGCTCTGGAGCTCGGGGAGCGCGGCGCGAAGTGCGTCGCTTCCTGCGCTTGTCGTCGCGACGAGCCGGACGGTCACCTGGTCCGCGGAGATGGTCACGGTCGCGCGCACGTCACCGAGCTCGGCCGGGTGGAGAAGGATCGTGACGCTCTGCGCGCCGGCGGGGGTCGTGCGAAGCGGCGAGAGGACGCTCACGATCTGGCTCGCGACTCCGGGCAGCGTGCTCTCGCCCTGCGGGCGAGTCGCTCCGTCGAGGCGAGCGGCCGGGATGTCGGTCGCCATCGCTGCCGGCCCGACGGCGGCCGCGGCGTCCGGGCCGCCGCCCACAGACGCCGCGCCGGAGGCCTGGCCGGTGGCACCGGCGCCGTGCGGGCCGCCGGTCGCCGTCGACGCGCGTGCGCTGCTCGGCGCGACCGCTGCCGCCGGTCCGCCGCCGGGCGAGCGCTGGGTGTCGACCGACGGCGCGCGCTCGCCGAGGGCGGTGGAGCTGCTCGCGGCCACCGGCGAGCTCGTCGTCGGATCCGCCGCGGTGCCCGCCACCGGCGCGACGGCGCTTTGCGCGGAGGACGCCGTCGGGCGGGGCTCGGCCGTGGTGCCGCCGTGCGCTCGCGGATCGGCGCCCGAGCCCGGCGAGGAGCTCGCGTCCGCAGTGCCACGGGCGGCGGCGCTCCCGGGCGCGATCACAGAGGTCGCGCTCGCCGTGACGGTGTCGCGGCCCACGCCGACGCCAGCGCCTACACCCGCGCGCATGCCCACGGCCGTCGCGGCACCCGGTAGTGCTGCGGCGGCCGAGGAGCGTGACGCGCCGGGATCGCTCGTCGCGGCGACGGTGGTGTCGTGGCGGGTCGTCGGGGGCCCTGACGGGGGCGCGGTGTCTCGCGGCGCGAGGGCCGCGGCGCTCGTGGCGAGCGCGGCGGCGCTCGAGGCGGACGCCGGCGACGGCGCCGGAGCGCCGTGGCGAGCGCCGTCGCCCGTCCGGGCGGGTGCAGCCGGCACGGCGGGCGTCGGGCCACGTCCCGCGGGCGCGGAGGTCGAGCTGGCGGGAGGCGCCACCGCCCCTCGATCGCCGGCGATGGCCGCCGGAGGCGCAGCGGGCGCAGCGGGCGCAGCGGGCGCAGCGGGGGCAGCGGGCGCAGCGGGCGCAGCGGGTGCAGCGTCGGGCGCGGGGGCGGCGCTCGCCGCTGCTGCTCCAGCCGGCGCGGGCGCGCTGGCCGCGGGCACGGACGGAGGCGCGTCCAGGTGCGCGCCGGCGGTCGGCGCGCTCGGCGGCGCACTCGCGGCGGCGAGCGCGTCGGTGAAGCTCGAGCCCGGACCCGCCGCGACGGGCGTGGCGAGAGCCCCGGCCGCGGGCGCGAGGTCCGCGACGGCACCCTCGGGCGCGGCCGCGGGCGGGGCGATCATGGCGGCCGCGTTCATCGGAGCGAGCTCGCGACGCGTCGGCGCGACGGTACGGGTGCGGTCACGAGCCACCTCCGGCGATCGTGGTCACGGCCTGGATGTAGGTCGCAGTCTGGGGAAATGGGGGCACGCCGCCGTACTGCGCGACGGCCGCAGGACCCGCGTTGTACGCGGCGAGGGCGAGCGACGTCGAGCCCCCGTACTGCGCGAGGTACCCGGACAGCAGCTGCGCCGCGCCGTAGATCGCCTGGGCCGGGTCGAACGGGTTGACCCCGATGCCCGCTGCGGTGGCCGGCATGATCTGCATGAGGCCCTGCGCCCCCGCGGAGCTCACGGCATACGGATTGAACCCGGACTCGACCTGCGCGACGGCCTCGAGGAGGCTCTGCGAGATGCCGTAGCGGGCGGATGCGGCGGCGAACACGGGCGCGAGCGCGCTCGGCACCGCGGTGTTCGCCGCGCCACCGGTGGCCGGCGATGTCGGAGCCGCCGCCGGCACGACGCGGCGGATCGCGACGGGAGCACCGACGGGTTGGAGCGAGACGACGCTTCCCGTCTGCGGCGCGTCGACCATCTCGCCGTTGCCCACGTAGATCCCGACGTGGCCGGGGGAGGACGCGGTCCCGTCGCTGCCCGCGTAGAACACGAGGTCGCCCGGCTGTGCCTGGGCGAGGGACGCGACCGGAGCGCCGGCTGTCGCCTGCTGCTCGCTCGTGCGCGGAAGCGACACCCCGAGCTGCGCGTAGACGTACTGGACGAGCCCGGAGCAGTCGAATCCCGACGGGGTAGCGCCGCCCCACACGTACGGCGTGCCCAGGTACTTCTCCGCGGTCGCGACCGCCGCGCTCCCGGTCGCGCCGGACGGCAGTGCCGCCGACCCGGTCCCGACGAGGGCCGCGCCCGACGGCGCGTAGGCGCCGAAGGATGCCCCGGCCGCCGGCGCCGTCGAGCCGACGGAGCCCGGGGGGGACGCGACGGTTCCCGCCGCGCCGCCGAGGGTGCCCGGGCCGCCCGAGAGCACCGACTGCGCCTCTGAGAACACCGATGCGAAGTCGCCGGTCGCGGCCGCCTGCTGGACCTGGCTCGGGAGGCCGCTCATCGTGGACTGCACGCTCGAGAGCCAGCCCTGGATCGCTGCGAGATCGCTCATCGTCCACCGCGGGCGGGCTCGTCGGAGAGCGTCCCGCTCTGTTCGGCGACGTAGCGTGCCGTCACGATGTCGTCAACCGTCGCGATCTCGGCCCGCGACTCGGCCTCGGCATGCTCGTCCCGCCGCCGGCGATCGAGGCGTTCGAGGATCTCGACGCGCCGCGCGGAGCCCTGCCAGGCGACCTGGGCGAGCGCGGCGTCGGCTGCCGCGTTCGCGACGGAGCGCTTCGCCCCTGTGACGACCGCCGCGGCGAGCGAGGCCGTGCTCTGCTCGCTGCGCAGCGCCTCCAGGGAGGTCGCAGACGAGACGGACGCGATCGTGCGGTAGCGCTCCGACTGCGCGTCGCGCTCGAGGATGCACTCGCGCAACCGGTGGTTCGCGGACGCGAGGCGGCCGCGTGCGTGCTCCTCCTCGGCCCGGCGCAGGCGTAGGACCGCGGCGAGGCGGAACTCGTAGCGCTTCATGCGACGGCGCCTTCGGGCGCGCGTGACGCCGGCGCGGGCGGCCAGCCCACGGCGACGGCCGGCTGCTCGTGCCCGGCGGCCGCCGGTGCCTCGGCTCCGCCGAGGAGGGCAGCGAGCCGCTCCCACGACTCGCCGAGCAGCGATGGCTCGGCAATCTCCTGGCACAAGAAGGCGTCGATGTCTTCGCGCAGCGCGATGGCGCGGTCGACGAGTGGGTTCGCGCCCGCCGAGTACGCGCCGATCTCGATGAGGTCGCGGGTGTCGCGGTAGGCGGCGAGCAGGCGCCGGAGCTCGCGGACGAGGTCGCGCTGCGCTCGTGTCGTTATCACTGACTCGACGCGCGAGATGGAGTCGAGGACCTCGATGCTCGGGAAGTGCCCCGAGGTGGCGAGCCGGCGCGAGAGCACGAGGTGCCCGTCGAGGATGGACCGCGCGGCGTCGGCGATCGGTTCGTTCATGTCGTCACCCTCGACGAGGACCGTGTAGAGGCCGGTGATGCTCCCGCGCTCGGCCGCGCCGGCACGCTCGAGGAGGCGCGGCAGGAGGGAGAAGACCGACGGCGGGTAGCCGCGCGTCGCAGGTGGCTCGCCGGCGGAGAGCCCGACCTCGCGCTGGGCCATCGCGAACCGGGTGAGGCTGTCCATCATGAGCACGACGTCCATGCCCTCGTCGCGGAACCACTCGGCGATCCGGGTCGCGGTGAACGACGCCCGGATGCGCACGAGCGCGGGCTGGTCGGAGGTCGCGACGACGACGACGGAGCGGGCGAGCCCCTCGGGGCCGAGGTCGCGCTGGATGAACTCGCTCACCTCGCGGCCGCGCTCGCCGATCAGCGCGAGCACGCACACGGGAGCGGACGTCCCGCGGGCGATCATGGAGAGAAGGCTCGACTTGCCCACGCCCGATCCGGCGAAGATGCCGAGGCGCTGCCCGCGCCCGCACGGCACGGTCGTGTCGATCGCGCGCACGCCGAGGGAGAGCTGGCGGTCGACCATCTCGCGCTTGAGCGGGTGCGGCGGGTCGGAGTCGACCGAGACGGTCTGAAGTGCGGTGAGCGGCGGACCGTCGTCGATGGGGTCGCCGAGCCCGTCGAGGACGCGCCCGAGGAGCTCGTGGCCGACTCGCACGGGGAGCGGGTGGCCGTAGGACTCGACGACGTCGCCGAAGCGCACGCCCCGCAGCTCGCCGAGCGGCATGCACGCGAGACGGTCGCCATGGATCGCGACGACCTCGGCCGCGAGGCGCGAGCCGTCGCGGCGGTGGATCTCGACGGCGTCCGACACCGCGGCCTCTATCCCCTCGACCTCGACGCGCAGCCCGACGAGGCGGGTCACGCGTCCGGTGCGCCGCGGGGCGGCGAGGGCGCGCAGGTCCGACAGGAGGCGCGAGGTGCCGAGGACGCTCACGGCGCCAGCTCGTTGCGGGAGTGGGCCCGCACGTTCTCGAGGGCAGCGCGGACGCGCTCGAGCGCCGGGCCGATCTGGGCGTCGATACGGCAGGCGCCGACCTCGAGGACGCACCCCGTCGGCTCGACGGTGGCGTCCGCGACGACGACGACGGCGCCGGTCGGCGAGAGCTCCTCTAGCTCCGCGGGCGTGATGCAGGTGTCCGGGTGGAGGCGCACCCGGACGTCCTCGCCGTCAGGAGCGAGCTCGAGCGCGCGCCGCACGGCGACTCGTGCCGGCGACTCGTGCTGCTCGAGCTCGGCGCCGAGAAGGACGTCGACGAGCTCGAACACGAGGCCGACGGCCTCGCCGACAACCTCG
>DATLRJ010000034.1:0-13491 GCA_035534715.1 Acidimicrobiales bacterium
GGGAGCGGGAGCGGGAGCGGGAGCGGGAGCGGGAGCGGGAGCGGGAGCGGGGATCGCGCAGCCGCGGCCGCAGCCGCGTTCAGGCTCGCTCTGGCACCCGGCGCTCGGGCGGCCCGACGTAGCTCGATAGCGGGCGGATGAGCGCGTTCGCAGACAGCTGCTCGATCACGTGCGCAGTCCACCCCGTGATGCGGCTCATGACGAAGATCGGGGTAAAGGTGGGGATGTCGAACCCCATGAGGTGGTAGGCGGGACCAGTCGGGTAGTCGAGGTTCGGGTGGATGCCCTTCGCCTCGAACATCGCCGCCTCGAGGTTCTCGTACAGGGCCACGAGGCGCTCGCCGCCGCGTATCGCAGCCATCTGCGCGAAGGCCTCGCGCATCGTCGGGACGCGGCTGTCGCCGTGCTTGTAGACGCGGTGACCGAAGCCCATGATCTTGCGCCGCGAGGCGAGGGCCTCCGCGAGCCACGCCGACACCCGGTCGGGGTCCTCGATCTCGGCCAGCATCGCCATCACCGCCTCGTTCGCCCCGCCGTGGAGCGGCCCCTTCAACGCCCCGATCGCGGCGGTGACGGCGCTATAGACGTCGGAGAGCGTCGAGGTCACGACGCGCGCGGTGAACGTCGACGCGTTGAACCCGTGCTCCGCGTACAACACGAGGGAGACCTCGAAGCACCGCACGACCTCGGGTTCGGGAACGCTCCCGAAGCACATGTGGAAGAAGTTCTCGGCGAACCCGAGATCGGGATCGGGCGCGATCGGGGCGTCTCCGCGCCGGCGGCGCTGCTCCGCCGCGATGACGGTCGGCAGCTTCGCCATCATGTCGAGAGACTTCGCGAGGTTTGCTCCGACCGACGGGTCGTCCTCCGACGGGTCGCGGGCGCCGAGAAAGCTCACCGCCGTCCGCAGCACGTCCATCGGATGACACGTGACGGGCTGGAGCGCGAGCGCGTCGAGCAGCGTCGTGTCGACGGCGCGCCGTGACCGCTCGGCCGCGGCGAAGGCGGCGAGCTCGTCGCCGTCCGGGAGCTCGCCGTGCCAGATGAGATAGGCGACCTCTTCGAAGCTGCACGAGGAGGCGAGGTCCTGCACCGGGTAGCCGCGATAGCTGAGCGAGTTCGTCGCCTCGTTCACCGTGGAGATGGACGTCGTGTCGGCCACGACCCCGACGAGGCCCCGTCGGACGTCCGCGAGCTCACCCGGCACTGCCCACTCCCGTGCTCGGCACCGCGAAGTTGAAGATGCTCTCGTCGAGCGCGCCGTACGCCGGATAGTCGAGGAGCTCGTAGAGCCGGGCACGCGTCTGCATCGAAGGGACGAGCCCCTCCTGGCTTCCTGCGTCCCGGATCTGGCGGAGCCCGGCCTCGACCGCACCCATCGCGAGGCGCAGCAGCGTCACGGGGTAGATCACGACGTCGACGCCGAGCGACTCGAGCGTCGCGACCGAGAGAAGCGGCGTCTTGCCGAACTCGGTCATGTTCGCGAGGATCGGCACGCCGATCGCACGGCGGAACTCGTCGAACTCCTCCTCGCTCGCCAGCGCCTCCGGGAAGATCATGTCCGCACCGGCGTCGACGTATGCCTTCGCACGGTCGATTGCGGCGGGGAGGCCCTCGACCGCACGGGCGTCGGTCCGCGCGCACACGACAAACCCCGAGTCGCGCCGCGCGCCGGCCGCGGCCCGGATCCGGCGCGACATCTCCTCCACCGGGACGACGGTCTTCCCGTCGAGGTGGCCACAGCGCTTGGGCATGACCTGGTCCTCCACGTGGCAGCCCGACGCCCCGGCGTCCTCGAGCTCCTGGATCGTACGGGCGACGTTCATTGGCTCCCCAAACCCGGTGTCGGCATCCACGAGCACGGGGAGGCTGGTCACACGAGCGACCTCGCGCGAGCGAGCCGCAACCTCGCTCGCCGTCGTGAGCCCGATGTCGGGCAACCCGAGCCCCGCCGCGACGACTGCCCCCGACACGTACACGCCGTCCAGTCCCGCGTCCTCGATCGCGAGAGCGCTCAGCGCGTTGAACGCGCCAGGGAAGCGGAGAAGCCGGCCCGTTCCGAGCGCGGCTCGAAAGGCCGCCCGCCTCTCGCCTGGCGATGCGGTGGTGCCGAGCATCAGAAGATCCCGCGGGTAGCCGTCGCGCCGGCCGCGAGATCTGCGAGCGCGACGAAGCTCAGCCCGCCGAGCTCGTCGGGCCGGAGCTCGGTGAGCCGCTCGGCCGTCGAGAGGAATCGGTCCTGTTCCTCCGGCCCGACGATCCCGTCGGCGAGGGTGCGGAACTTCTCTACGTAGTCGGCGCGGGCGAACGGCCGGGCTCCGAGCGGGTGCGCATCGGCGACGGCGATCTCGTCCTCGAGCGTCGTGCCGTCCGCGAGCTGGACGACGACGCGCCCGCCGAACGCCCTGTCGAGGGGGTCGGTGGCGTGGTAGCGGCGGGTCCACTCGGCATCCTCGACGGTCGTGATCTTCTGCCAGAGCGCGACCGTCTCCGGTCGCGTCGAGCGCGAGCGGGCGTAGGAGCGCTCGTGGTGCCACTCGCCGTCCTCGAGCGCGACCGCGAGGATGTACATGAGCGAGTGGTCGAGGGTCTCCCGCGAGGCACGCGGGTCGAGCTTCTCCGGGTCGCCAGCACCGGTACCGATCACGTGGTGCGTGTGGTGGCTCGTGCGCACCGTCAGACTCGTGATGGATCCGAGGTCCGCGATGCGGCCGCGGAAGCGGCGGGCGAGATCGATGAACGCCTGCGCCTGGTACTCGGCGGAGTGCTCCTTCGTGTAGGTCTCGAGGATCGCCCGGCGCGGCTCGCCCTTCTCCGGCAGGCGGACCACGTAGCGGGCGCCCGGCCCGTCGAGGAGCCGTGCGACGACCCCGTCCTCGCCTTCGTAGATCGGGGCCGGGGACGTCTCCCCTCGCATCGCCCGGTCCGTCGCCTCGATCGCGACCTTGCCGGCAAAGGCCGGCGCGTACGCCTTCCAGCTCGAGATCTCGCCCTTGCGCGACTGACGGGTCGCGGTAGTGAGGTGGAGCGACTGCCCGATCGCATGGAAGACCGTCTCGGTCGCCAGTCCGAGGAGCGTGCCGAGGCCGGCCGCGACCGACGGCCCGAGGTGCGCGACGTGGTCGATCTTGTGGGCATGCAGGCTGATCGAGCGCGCGAGGCCGACCTGGACCTCGTAGCCCGTCGCGATCGCGCGCACGAGGTCGTGCCCGCCCCGCCGCGCCTGCTGTGCGACGGCGACGATCGGGGGGATGTTGTCCCCCGGGTGTGCGTACTCCGCCGCGAGGAAGGTGTCGTGGAAGTCGAGCTCGCGCACGGCGACGCCGTTCGCCCACGCAGCCCACTCGGCCTCGACGCGGACGCCCCGGTCGAGACCCACCACCCCGGCGCCTCCATCCCGGGCATGGGCGAGCGCCTGGGCACGAGCCGAGGCGACTGGCGGCCGTCCGAGCGATGCGGCGGCGACGGCCGCGTTGTCGATCACGCGGTTCACGACCATCTCCGCGACGTCCGGGTCGGTCTCCACGACGTCTGTGGAGAGCTCCGCGAGATGCCAGGCGAGCTGCTCCTCTCGCTCGAGGCGCTCGCCGGCACGCTGGGGTCGGACGACATGATCGATCACGGGCGTTCTCCTCCGGCAGCGCGGCCGTCGCTGATCGATCGCGCCGGGCGGCAGGTCACCGCTCCGGTCTAGCCGCGCGGCCCCGCGCTCGACCAGGGGCGGCCGGGCGAGGTCGCGCCGCCCGGGCGTCCTAGCAGCCAATCCCCTGCCCGGCGCCTGCGTCGTTCCCGGCCGTGCTGGTCGCCGCCGCGAACGCCCAGTCGGCAAGATCGGCCGGCAGGAGCGGCCGGCTGAAGTAGTAGCCCTGGACCTCGTCACAGCCCATTCGTGCGAGCCAGTCGGCGTGCTCCGCGGTCTCGACGCCCTCGGCGACGACGCGCATGTCGAGGTCGTGGCCGAGGGCGATGATCGAGCGGATCACGGACCGCCGCGAACGCCCGAGAGCGAGAAACTGCCTGTCGATCTTGATCTCGTCGACAGGCAGCGACTCGAGGTACGCGAGGGACGAGTACCCGGTCCCGAAGTCGTCGAGGCTCACCTGCACGCCCATCTCGCGCAGGCGCTGGAGCACACCGCTCGTCGCCGCGCGCTCGGTCATGACCGTGCGCTCCGTGACCTCGAGGACCAGCGCCGTTCCCGGCAGGTCGGCCGCGTCAAGCCAGCCCGCGATCTTCGCCGGGAGGTCCCGGTCGCTCACGTCGCGCGCCGAGATGTTCACGGCGACGTGGAGGTCGAGTCCTTCCGACTTCCACTCTCGGAGCTGGCTCAGCGCCTCGGGCACGACCCACGCGGTGAGCGCGCGGATGAGGTCGGTCTCCTCCGCGATCGGGACGAAGCGGTCCGGCCCGACGAGGCCGTGACGTGGATGCTGCCATCGTACGAGCGCCTCGACGCCGGACGCGCGGCCGGAGCGCAGGTCGATCTTCGGCTGGTAGCAGAGGAACAGCTCGTTCGGCTCGTGCAGCGCTCGCCGGAGCTCGCCGAGCAGTCCGATGTCGTCGGCGGCACGGTCGGCCTCGTACGGGTCGTAGACCTCGTGGCCGCGGCCAGAACGCTTCGCGGAGTACATCGCGACGTCCGCACGCTGCAGCAGCTCGTCGGCGTCGCACGCGTGGTCCGGGAAGCAGGCGACGCCGATGCTCGCGTCGACGTTGAGGACGTGATCGCCGACCTCGAACGCGTCCTCGAGCACCGCCGCGATCTTCACGGCCACGGCCACGGCCTCGGCCTCGCGCGCACCGGCCGTCAGCAGCAGCGCGAACTCGTCGCCTCCGAGTCGCGCGAGCAGGTCGGAGTCCCGGGTCGAGCGACGGAGGCGGTTCGCAACGTCGACGAGCAGAGCGTCGCCCCGGTGGTGCCCGAGATGGTCGTTGACCTCCTTGAACCGGTCGAGGTCGAGGAGCAGGACCGCGACCGGTGCTCCCGTGGCGAGCGAGGACGCGAGAGCGCTGCGCAAGCATTCGGAGAAGGCGCGCCGGTTCAACAGGCCCGTGAGCGAGTCATGGCGGGCCTCGTGCCGCTCGGCCTCCCGGAGCCGCGCGTTGTCGACGACGACCGCGCCCTCGAGCGCCAGCTGGCCGAGCAGCTCCCGGACGCCGGCGCGCCACCGGCGACGAGGTGTCGCGTCGCCGCACAGGACGAGCCCGAGCGGGCCGTCGCTCGAGAGCAGCGGGATCGCCGCGAGTGAGCGCAGCCCCAGCACCTGGGCGACGCCGCCAGGTCGCACGATGCCGCCCGCGGTCGTGTCGTCGATGAGGTCCGGGCCGGCGTCCGGCCCATCCACGGTGCGGCGCCAGACCGGCGAGTCCGAGGCGAGCTCGCCGACGAGGCGCGAACGCAGCTGCTCGCCCCGCCCTGGCCGCGCTCCGACGGTCACGACGTGCGAAATCCGCCCCGCGTCGTCGACGAGGTACGCCGCGGCCACGGGGAAGTCGAGGACCTTCGCCGCGGTCCGAGCGAGTGCCTCCGCGGCCTCGATCGCGGAGCCCGCACGCACGCCGGCCTCCAGGAGCTGGCGCATCGCGGCGGCGATCGTCTCGTGCTGCTGCTGCTCGCGGACTCTTCGCGCGTCGCGGGCCGGGTCGCTCACGACGGTGGCCACGAGGCTCGCGAGCCGCACGTCGCCCTCGCTCGCGGGGAGCCCGGGGGGCTGCTCGATGACGAGCACGGAGCAGTCGCCGATCGGCATGGCAAGCACCTCGCGCTCCGCTTCCTCGAGCACGAGGTGCTCCGGCCGCTCGGGCGCGACGGGACGGCGCACTCGCCTGATCACCCCGTCACGCAGCACCTGCGCGAGGAGAGGCATCATCGCGGCGACCGCGCCACGAGAGCGGCCCGCGGATGCGGGCGCGGAGCCGGGTGTGACGACGAACCGCTCGACGAGACCGCCTCCCTCGTCCTCGGAGAACACGCTGCAACGAGTCGAACCGAGCACTGCGGCGAGCCGCTCGCACGCGAAGACCACGACGTCGCGCGACGAGCGCGTCGCCTGCGCGCCGATGACGTCGGCGAGCAGGGCGATCTCGACCTCGCTCCGGGGCGAGGTCGTGCCGGGCCCCGCGTCCGGCCCGGCGCCGGGCGGCGCGCACGCTGCGGAGGTCCCCGGGGTCGGCCGCGATTCGATGCGCGTGGGCCGCCCGATGTGCCGCGACGCGTCCGACTCCCTCATGGCCATGTTTCGCGCTCCCTCGTCCTCCAACGACCTCGTGCCCGGCGCCATTAAGCGCTCGCCCGAGCGGTCGGACGAGAAGTCTCCCTGCCACCGCAGCGGACGCGCACGCCGCTACTGTGCGCGAGAGCCGCAGCGATCCCCGGCGACGTGCCGAGCGGTGTGGTCCGTTTGGAGGCGTAGCGGTGGACGCGGAGGGTTCCTAGCATCGCCACTCCGACGCCGGGCGGCGGCCCGCGGCGAGAGATGCCGCCGACGCGGCGGGGCGCCCACGCGCGCCCGCGACCGGCCCGGAGTCGCCGCGGCAGGACCGCATCCGCTGCGGCCGCGGCTCTCGTCGTGGTGGCCGTCGCGCTTCGCTTCGCGCTCGCGGGCTCGCCGGTCCGGGCACTGGGAGCCACGGGCCGCTCCGGCCGCTCGGTGGCGACATCCGCGGCGCGGCGATCGGCGTCCGGCGCGACCAATGCGGCGGTGACTGACGCGCGGCCCTCCCGCGGAATCCCGCTCGACCCCGCGCTGTTCACCGCGGGCTCGTGCGAGGCGTTCGCACCGACCGCGGGTGACCGCCACGAGACCGTGTTCATAGACGCCGGGCACGGTGGGCCCGATCCTGGCGCGATCGGCCGGACCTCCTCGGGTCGGGTCGTCGAGGAAGCCGTCGAGACCCTGCCGGTCGCGCTCGACACGACGGCGATCCTTCGTTCCAAGGGGTACCGCGTCGTGGTCTCGCGCACTCGCCAGACCGCCGTCGCCCGCCCGGGACCGGGGGACATGACCGGCCAGGTCTTCACCGTGAAGGGCGAGATCCGCGAGATCGGTGCGCGCGACGTCTGCGCGAACCTCGCCCACGCGTCCGTCCTCGTCGCCGTGTACTTCGACGCGGGTGGCTCCGCCCTCGACGCGGGGAGCGTGACCGGTTACGACCGGGCGCGCCCCTTCTGGCGATCGAGCCTCCGCCTCGCCCGGCTCGTCCAGCGAGACGTGGTCGCCGGAATGAACGCGAAGGGGTGGGCGATCCCCGACGACGGGGTGGTCTCCGACATCACGCTCGGGGGCATCCCACTCTCGGCCGGTGGCGCCGCGTACGGCCACCTCATCGTCCTCGGGCCCGCGAAGCCGGGCTTCTTCACGACGCCGAGCCTCATGCCCGGCGCGCTGATCGAGCCGCTGTTCATCACGGACCCGTTCGAAGGCACGATCGCGGCGCGCACGACCGGCCAGCGCGTCATCGCGGCGGGGATCGCGAAGGGCGTCGAGCAGTACTTCGCCGGCGGGTCGGCCTAGCGCGTGAGCGCGTGAGCGTGTTCACGCGCTCGCGCGCTCACGACGCACCCGACACCACGGTGATCGGGTGGCTCCAGGCCATCACGAGGTAGCCGTTCACGGACCAGATGTGCGCGGGCGGGCCGAACGTCGCGGTCGCGCTCTGCGAGTCGACGCCGCCGAAGGGAAGCGCGGTGTTGTACACGAGGAACTGGAACGTGTGCCGCTTGTACCAGGTCGACGAGGAGTTGCGCGTGTAGCTCACGACGCGACCGAACGGTGCCGTCACGGGGCGCACCTCGACGGACTCGCGCGACTCGACGGTCACTATCGACGCGCTCCAGTAGTCACCGATCCCGCTGCGCAGGTCGTGCGCCGCGAGGAACTGCCCGAGCCCGAGTGCCGGCTGGACCGGCGCGGCTGGGGCGAGCGTGTACCCGGTCGACGCCGCGAAGCACAGCGTCGCAACGACGGCTGCCGCCGCCGCGGCGGTCGCCGCCCCCCGCGCCCAGCCGCTCGCTATCGCCGCTGCGACGCGCGCCGCGAGCCGGCCGGCGAGCACCGCTCCGAAGATCACCGCTGCCGTGAGGTAGCGGGCGAACGCCGGGTTCGCCGCGGGCGTGAGGATGACGAACACGGCGATGTCGCCGAAGAACGCGAGAACGAGCACGTCGTCGAGGTGCCACGAGGCGGGCCCGCGGCCGTCCCGCCCCACGCGCGCGTCGATCGACGCGGATCCGCCCGGCAGGCCCGGGTCACCCGGCGCGCCGGGCATGCCGCGCAGCACGCCGCGGACGAGGCTGACCGTCGCGGCGACGACCCCCGCGAGGATCGCGAGCGCAGCGAGCACGTGGACCGCGAGCAGGGGACTCGGCACCCCGCCGCTGCCGAAGTCCGTGCTGCCGACTCCGAGGAGCTTGTCGCCGTAGGTCACCGCGAGCTTGAGGTTGGTGAGCATCTCACGGTGCGTCGCCGTCGGGTTGGACTTGTTCACCGTGAAGGTGCCGACGATCTTTGCGACCTCGCGCACCACGAGCGCAAGCACGACGGGCGCGACGGCCGCCGTCGTCCCCCATATCCCCGCGCGCCAGCGACGCTCGCGGGCCGCAGTGACCAGGCCCGCGATGCCGACGGGGAGTATCCCGAACGCCGCAGTCTGGAGATCGCCCACGGAGCCGGCGGTCAGCAGCACGACCGCGAGCGCCCATCTCCACCGCGATCGCCCGTTGCACAGAAGCACGAAGGCGAGCAGGCACCACAGTGCCGTGCCCACGTGCAGGGGGCCCTGGAGGTAGAAGGTCGCGAGCGCGTGGCTGGGCAGGGCGAGCAGGGCGAACACGACGAGAGCGCCGGCAGCACCCGGCCAGCCGCGCCGGCCGTCCCGGGCGATCCACATGCCTACGACGACGACGGCCGCCGCGATGACCGCGGGGACGAGGTTCAGCAGCTCGGGCCGCACCCCGACGAGGAGCACCGCGATCGCGTAGAGCGGCGCGTCGACGCCCCAGAACGAGTCGAACGAGAGGAACCAGTGGTGGAGCGTCACGTGCCCGGCGCTCATCGCCTGGCCCTCGAGGATCACCGTCGCCCCGTCCGAGTTCCCGGGGACGGCGTGGACCGAGGCCGCGTACAAGAGCGTCACGAGCCCGGCGAGCAGCACCGCGCCGCACACGATGAACGCCACGGTGCGCGGGCGCACGACACGGGCCGCGAGACCCCGGGCACCCGTCTCCCGGGTCAGCGCGTCGGCACCCACGGCATTCGGCACTGTCGCACCGTAGCGAGGCGCAGACCGGGAGGGAAAGACCCCGGTCGGGGCCGCCTTCGGCCGGGGTGGCTCAGTCGGGTCCGCGCGAGCTGTGTAGCTGCGCCTGCTCGGCGGCCGCGACGTGGAGGACCGCGTTGATCAGCGCGAGATGCGTGAGGGCCTGGGGGAAGTTCCCGAGCTGACGGCCCGTCGTCGGGTCGAGCTCCTCCGCATAGAGACCGAGCGGGCTCGCCGCGGTGAGCAGCCTCTCGCAGAGCTGGCGCGCCCGGACGACCTCGCCGATCTCGACGAGTGCCGAGACGAGCCAGAACGAGCACGTCGTGAAGCTCCCCTCGGGCTGGTTCAGCCCGTCGTCGGTCGTCTCCGTGCGGTAGCGCAGGACCATCCCATCGACTGTCAGCTCGTCGGCGATGCCGAGGACCGTCGCGACGAGACGTGGGTCGTCCGGGGGCAGGAAGCGCACGAGGGGGAGCAGGAGGAGCGACGCGTCGAGCTCGTCCCCGCCGTAGGACTGGGTGAAGCGCCCGCGCCCGTCGACGCCGTCGCGACACACGTCCGCGTGGATCTCCTCGGCGGCGTCGCGCCACAGTCGCGCGCGCTCGGCGTCCCCGTGGAGCGTCGCGAGCCGCGAGCCGCGGTCCGCCGCGACCCAGCACATCACCTTGGAGAACGTGAAGTGGCGGGGCTCGCCACGAACTTCCCAGATGCCGCGGTCGGGCTCCCGCCAGCACGCGAGCGCCGCCTCGACGGCGTGGACCACGACCCGCCACGTCCTCTCGGTCAACGCGTCGCGGTTGCGCGCGTGCTGGTAGACGCAGTCGACGAGTGCCCCGAAGATATCGTGCTGGTCCTGGCCGTAGGCGCCGTTCCCGATGCGCACAGGGGACGAGCCCTCGTATCCTGAGAGGTGGTCGAGAATCGTCTCGGGATCCTGCTGCGCGCCGTTCACTGCGTAGAGGATCTGTAAGCGCGGCTCGAACTCGCGAACACGGGGATCGCCTGGTCCCGTGGGGGAGCTGGAGTCACCGGCGAGCATGTCCCCGAGGAACGCGAGGAAGTCCTCCGCCTCGGCGTCGAACCCGAGAGCGTGCAGCCCCCACATCGCGAACGCGGTGTCGCGCACCCATGCGAAGCGGTAGTCCCAGTTGCGCTCGCCACCGGGCTGCTCGGGGAGCGACGTCGTCGGCGCGGCGAGGAGCGCGCCGGTCGGCGCGTACGTGAGGCCCTTCAACGCGAGCGCGCTGCGCTCGAGCGCCTCGCGACCCGGGTGGTCGGGGATCACGCCGCGGTCGAGCCAGGCACGCCAGAAGCCCTCTGTCTCGCGTCGCCACGCCGTGACCTCGCCCCGGCGCAGCGGGAGAGGGCGATCGGACCAGCCGAGCGAGACGAATGCGGTCTCCCCCTCACAGAGCCGGTGGCGGGCGAGGACGTTGCGCCCCTCGATACCGAGCCGCAGGTTGCCCGCGAGCGAAAGTGGGATCGCGCCGGGCGTCGAGGTGACGACCTGGTCGTAGCCGGGCCCCGAGTACTCCCAGCGCGCGTCGAGCCGGCCGTAGTCGAAGGACGGGGCGCACTTCACCGTGAGGTCGACGATCCCGTGCACACACTGTGCGATCCGCACGAGCACGTGGCGCGCGTCGAAGTCGCTCGGTGTCCGTCGGTGGAGCCCCGACCGGTCGTCGGTGCGGTGCCACGGGCCGACAGCGAGGAAGTCGGTGACGACCAGCCATCCGGTGCTCGTCTGCCACGTCGTCTCGAGCACCGTCGTACCCGGCAGGTAGCGGCGGCTCGCGGGGACCGAGAGATCCTGCGGCCCGAGGCGGAACGAGCCCGCCGAGCGGTCGAGGAGCGTGCCGAAGACGCTCGGGTCGTGCGGGTTCGGCAGGCACAGCCACTCGACCGCGCCACTCGGCGCGACGAGGCAGTTGTTCTCGCAGTCCGAGAGGAACGCGTAGTCGGCGATCGCGGGGAACGACGAGGGGAAGAGGGCGAGCGCGCCACTCGAGGCGTCGTTCCAGCCGCCCGTGAGGGCGTGGAGCGGCACGGTCGCGGCTCTCCGAGAAAGGTCTCGCTCGCTGACCTCGGGATCGCTCACTTCGGCAGGCACCGCATCCACGACGTCGTCCTCCTCGTGCGCACGCTCACGACGGCGCGGGCACGACTAACGGCACCACGTGGCCGATTTCCAATCCCGACGTGACCAGTAGCCGACCTGGCCGATGCGCCGCCATCGCCCGGACCGGCCGCGACCGCTGCGCGCGCACGGCGCCGACGGGGTGCGGGTCCCTCGCAAGGCAGCCGGAAGCGGCGCGCCACCGCGTGGCGGGGCATCATGGGTGCCGCCGGGGACGTGGCGACCGGCACTGCGGGAGGTCGGTCGAACATGGCAGCGACGCGAGGGTTCACCGGCCGCGGTGCGACAGGGCGCGACCCGCGCCTACCGCCCGGACAGTACGACGCGGGGGACGACTGGCCCGTGCTCAGCGCCGAGGTGACCCCGGCGCTCGACACCTCTGGGTGGACATTCACCGTGACCGGCGCGGTCGAACGCGAGGTCACCTGGAGCTGGGACGAGATGCACGCGCTCCCTCAGGCGCTCGTCGAGGGCGACATCCACTGTGTGACGACGTGGTCGAAGCTCGGCACACGGTTCGCGGGCGTCAGCCTCGACACGCTCTTCGGCCTCGCTCCGCCGGCGCCGTCCGCGACCCATGCCGTCGCGTTCACCCACACGGGCTACACGACAAACCTCCCCCTCGCGGACCTCGTCGGCGACCGCGCGTTCGTCGCCTTCGAGCACGACGGAGTGCCGCTCACGCCTGAGCACGGAGGTCCGGCCCGCCTCCTCGTTCCCCACCTCTACTTCTGGAAGAGCGCCAAGTGGGTCGCAGGAGTGCGCCTGACGGACCACGACGAGCCGGGCTTCTGGGAGCAGAACGGCTATCACGACCGCGGCGACCCCTGGCAGGAACAGCGATACCAGGGTGACTGACGCCGGAGCACCACCGCCGCCGGGCCCGTGGCAGCGCGCGGCGGTGGTGGCGGTGCGCGAGGAGACCGCGACGGCAAGGACACTCCGGCTCGCGCTCGACCGGCCCTCGCACCATCTCGCCGGTCAGCACTTCGTCGTCCGGCTGACCGCGCCCGACGGCTACAGCGCCTCGCGCTCGTACTCGGTCGCCACACCTCCCGACGGCGGCGCGGAGATCGAGATAACCGTCGAGAAGCTCCCAGACGGCGAGGTGTCGGCATTCCTCCACGACGAGGTCGTGCCGGGCGACGTCGTCGAGGTGCGAGGCCCGATCGGCGGCTGGTTCGTATGGCGGGGCGACACGCCCGCGCTGCTCGTCGGTGGCGGCTCGGGCGTCGTCCCTCTCGTCGCGATGCTTCGCCTCGCCCGTCGCGTGGGACGGTCGGACCTCGTGCGCCTCGTCGTCTCGGTGCGCAGCCCGGCCGAGCTCTACTACGCACGCGAGATCCCCGGCCCGGAGACGACGATCGTCTACACCCGCGAGACGCCGCCTGGCGCGTCACGGGCGGCCGGGCGGCTGCGCGCCGGCGACATCCCCGGTCTTCCGGGGCCGGGGACGACCGCGTTCCTGTGCGGCTCGTCCAGGTTCGTCGAGGCCGCGGCCGTCCTGCTCGGCGACGCCGGGATGGCCGCGAGCGATGTGCGCGTCGAGCGCTTCGGCCCGACGTAGGCGAGGCGTCGTGGGCAGCGCCGGCGCGGGGAGCGGAGAGGGCGCGGGGAGCGGAGAGGGCGCGGGGAGCGGAGCGGGCACGGAACGCGGGAAGCGCGCGGCCGCTCTCGTCGCGGCAGGCCTCGTCGAGGACCACATGCGCGTCGGCCTCGGCACCGGATCGACCGTCGCCCACCTGCTCCCCGCGCTCGCAGAGCGTGGGCTCGCGATCCGGTGCGTCGCGACCTCACCCGCGACACAGGCCGCGGCCCGACGCCTCGGCCTCGACGTCCGGCCGTTCTCGTCGTCCGGGCGCCTCGACCTCGCGATCGACGGCGCCGATCAGGTCGAGGTGTCTGGCTGGCTCGTGAAGGGCGGGGGCGGCGCGCACACGCGTGAGAAGGTCGTCGCGTCCGCCGCCGAGCGTTTCGTCGTGATCGTGTCCTCCGACAAGCTCGTCGACCACGTCCGTGCGCCCGTCCCTCTCGAACTCCTCGCGTTCGGCGTCGGCGCGACCTTGAGCCTGCTCGGCACAGCCCGTCGGCGCGAC
>DATLRJ010000035.1:0-25999 GCA_035534715.1 Acidimicrobiales bacterium
GGTCGTCGAGGTGGGAGAAGCGAGCCGTGGTCTCCGGAGCCACGTTAAAGAGCCGGAAACCAACACAAATGCCGAGCCTCAGCTCGCGCTTGCTGCCTAACTAGCAGCAACGTCCGACCGGCCTCAGCCCCATGGGCCGGAACCCGGGCGTCATCAAGTGGGGCTCACCCGGTCAGCGGCGCCGACGCGTCGACCGGGGACACCTTCGTCGGCTGGGGTCCCGTGCCGGTGCCGGCGGCGAGGCGGGACCCGAGACCTCACCGCCGGCTGCGCTCGGAGAAGGACCACTGAGAAGCTGAAGGACGCGGGTTCGATTCCCGCCACCTCCACCAGGGGGTCTTCGTAGAATGACCAGGGGTCCAGCCCTCAGGCTGGACCCCTGGCGCGCTGCTCTCATGGTTGGCGTCGTCAACGAAAGCGTCGATAACGGAGCCGCTGGCCGGTTTCCGCGAGCAGGGTTTCAGCAGCGGCCACTCCAGGAGGCAACAGCCGGACAGTGCGTTGCTCCCTGTTGTGTTCGAAAGATCGATCGCTGCGTAAACGATTAAGAGCCTGCTGTCGGTGGTTTGCGGGCTCTACGCGTTCAGCCGTGGGTGAGCGCGAGCGGAGGTTGGTCGGGTTGGGAGCTGGCGAGGTGACGAGCGGCAGGTAGCGCCGGGCTCGGTCCCGTCCTTTCGGACGGGCCGCGGTGGCCGGTCTCCATCGCTCGCTCCTTCTCCAGCTCCCCCCCATCGAATCGGACATGAGGTTCTCCCTCATCCGGCTCACCGTCACCCTTCACCGCCAGCGGATCGGCCTCGGTGCCGGCACGGTTCCTGCGAGCCGGACCAGCCCGGCGATGTTGTAGGACTTGCGCTCGAGGTAGACCCGTTTGCGCCCGACTGGTTCTGGGTTGGCGACGAGCCCGGTCGCAACGAAGGCGTCGTAGGAACACTAGAAGTCGGCGAGCGCCCTTCTTCCGAGGCGCTTATTGCGCTGCGCGCGTGCCGTGTAGCACGCCTTGTTGGTCTCGGTGAGCAGCGTCTGCATCTCGCGTGTCGTCGCCGACAGCAGCCCAGCAGAAGCGCTGCACTGCAGGGTGGATACTCACAGTCAGTTTTCGGACGGCGTTGACACTTCGAGTGCCCAGCCTTGGTTCCAGCGCACGCTGGCGGCCTCGAGATCGCGTAGGACGTGCGCCCTATGAAGACTTCTCCATAACGCCCACTAGGTAGGGGATCCGACAGGTCCGGCTGCGTCCTGGACGCCCGTGCACACACGGGGGCCCAGGCTCCGCCGGGGGCGACGGTCGCAGAGGCGGCTCGGCCGCACCTGGTGGTGAGAGTCGTGCTCGTGCTCGTGCTCGTGCTCGCGGTCACCGTCGACGCGATCACCCACATGCGGTCCGCGACGCAACGCCGACCGCTGGAGCGGGACGGGACGCCCTCCGGCTCAGTGCACCCACCGGCCTGAGGGCGCCCCACCCGTGCTCGCACGAGGATCGGGCATGCTGCGTCCCGCCTTCGCGGCGGGACGCAGCGCTCGCCCGGTCAGCCCTTCAGGATCGAGGTGATCTGTCCCTGCGCCGAGCTCAGCGCGCCCTGCGGCGACTTCGACCCGGAGATAACCGACTGGATCTCGGTCCAGACGACCTGTGAGATCTTCGGGTAGTTCACCCCGTAGCCGAGCGTGCGCGGGCGCATGTACGGCGTCTGGTCGACGAAGATCTTCCACTCCGGCCCTGCCGTCTTGAGGAAGGTGGCGGCGACCGCCGGCCTCGCGGGCATGTAGCCGAACGTCTTCGCGAAGGTGACCGCCCGCGCCGTCGCCTGCGTGCCCTCGATGAACTGGAAGGCCATCTGCTGCTGGGCCGTCGACCCGCTCTTGCTGATCATCCAGTCCTCACCGCCGAGCGGCCCGGAGACCTTCTGGCCCGCGACCCGAACCGGGATCGGCACCACCCCGAACTGCTTGCCGTAGTACCAGCCCTGCTGGTTCAGCGTGGGGAAGTTCCACGGGCCGTTGATCATCATCGCGGTCTGCTTGTGGAGGAACTGGTCGGTGACCGACGGCGTCTGGCTCCAGCTCACCGCGTCCTTCGAGGCCGACCCGTCGCTGACGAGCTGGTGGATGAGCGTCATCGCCTGCACGCCGGCCGTCGAGTCGATCTTCGACCACTGGCCTCCGTCACTCCAGAAAAACGGCTCCCACTGCCAGGTCGTGTCCTCTGCGGCCTCGCCGGTGAGCGCCATCCCGTAGGTCTTCGACGTCGTCAGCGCCTTGGCGTCCGAGACGAGCTGCGCCCAGGTCGTAGGCGGGCTCAAGTGCGCCGCCTTCAGCATAGGGATGTTGTAGAAGAGCGCGAGCGAGTTGTCCCCCGCGACCGGCATCGCGTAGTACTTCCCTCCCGACAGCCCCTCGTCGATCACCGGCTTGTAGTACCCCCTCGGGCTGAAGCCCTTGAAGCGCGAGAGCGGGACGATCTGCCCGGTCGCGATCATGTCGGGGACAAACGGGTTGTCAGACGCGATGATGTTCGGCAGGTCGCCCGCCGTCGCGTCGGTGAGGAGCTTCGTGTCGAGTTCCGCGAACGGCGCATGGTCGATCTTCACCGTGACACCTGGGTGCGCCGCCTCGAAGCTTCTCACGTAGGACGCAATCGCCGCGACCTGACCCGGAGTCGAGAAGTAGTCCATCTCGGTGATCGTCATGCTCGTCGCGGCGTGCGCGGCGACGGGCGACAGCGCCACCGCCCCCACTGCGGCGAGCCCGGCGGTCGACACCGCCGCGACGCGTCGTATTTTGCTGATCATTCTCATGAGCTTGCACCCCTTCCAACTATTCGTGACGAAGACAGCAGTCCGATCGCCAGGCGCGCACCCACGCGGTCCCGCCTGGCTCCAAGGAATGACCTCACCCCCTCCCCCCTACGGCGTCGAACGGCGCGCGGTCGCCTCGCCGAGCACCGACGCAGCCGGTCGCGCCGGCTCGCTCGCGCTCCGGCCCCATCGGCTACCCCACGACCGACCCTGCGGTCAGCCCGCTCGTGATGTACCGCTGGGCGAGCGCCAGCATCACCGCCGCAGGCACGACCGCGAACACGACAGAGGCCATCACCGCACCCCAGTCCTGCGAGTAGTTGCCGAGGTAGGAGTAGATCCCGAGCGTGATCGGCTCGATGGACGCTCCGTTCAGCACGGTCACCGCGAAGATGAAGTCACCCCAGCCGTTCAAGAACGCGAAGACCGCGACCGTGATCACCGCCGATCGTGCGAGCGGGAGCACGATCATCCGGAAGGTCTGCCACTCCGACGCCCCGTCCACCGTGGCCGCCTGAATCACCTCGTTCGGCAGGCTGAAGAAGAACGCACGGAGCACGAGCACGCTGAAGGGGACGGCGTACGTGCCGTCCGCGAGCACGAGACCGACGTAGGAGTTCAAGAGGTGCATCCAGTGGAAGACAAGGAAGAGCGAGGACGCGATGACGATCGACGGGATGATCTGAGCGACGAGCAACGCGCTCACGACGAGCACCGTCACGCGGAGCTGGTACTTCGCCAGCGCGTAGGCGGCGGGGACCGCGACCACGAGCGCGAGCAGCGCCGTGCCGAGCCCGACGATGAGGCTCGTGAGCACGTGCCCCGACTGCGCCCCGATCACGGTCCGGTAGTTCGCGAGCGTCGGCGACACCGGAAGGAGGTGGTACGTCGCGCTGAACAGGTTGTAGGTGCTCTCGAACGAACCCACCACGACGGCGTAGAGGGGGAAGAGCGCCACCACGACGGCGACCGCAGCGACGAGCATGCACAGCAGGCGCAGCGAGCGTGAGCGGTCGATCCTCGTCATCGCGCGCTCCCCGAGCTCGCCCGGAGCGACTCCCTGCTGAACCACAGGTACAACGGCGCGCAGATCACGGCGAGCATGAGCAGCACGTTGTTCAGCGCCGCGCCGAGGCCGAACGAGAACTGCTGGAACGACAGGTTGTACGACCAGGTCGTGATGAGCTGGGTGCCGTTAGCGGGACCACCGCCCGTCAGGCCGATCACGAGGTCGAAGACCTTCACCGTGAAGACGAAGCCGAGCAGCAGCGTGACCTCGATCACGGGGCGGACGATCGGCACGATGATGAAGCGCAGCCGGGTGAAGGCGCCCGCACCGTCCATGAAGGCCGCCTCCTTCACCTCCCTCGGCACGTCCTGCAGCGCGCTGTACAGCAGCATCACGAAGAAGGGGACCCCGAGCCAGATGTTCGCCACGAGGATCGACACGAGCCCGAGCGTCGGCGTGTCGAGCCAGTCCACCGGGTGGTGGACGATGCCGGTCGCCAGGAGCACCTGGTTCACCGCTCCGCCTTCGAGCTGGAAGAGGAACTTGAAGATGACCCCGGTGACGAGGAGGGGCACGAGCCAGGGGATGATGATCAGCGAGCGCGCGATCCTGCGTCCGGGAAAGCGCAGCGTGAAGAGGAGCGCGAGCGCGAACCCGATCACGAACTGCCCGACGAGGGAGCCGACCGTGAACTCGAGCGTGCGCACGATCGCCTGCACGCTCGTCGGGTCGCTGAACACCGCCCGGTAGTTCGCGAAGCCCGCGAACGGCGCGGTGAAGCTCGAGATCGTCGCCGGGGAGCTCTGTTCGAAGCTGAGCATCACGTTGTACACGACGGGGAGCCCGAACGCGAACAGGATGTAGGCGACCGCCGGGGCGAGGAAGAGCCATCCGGCGAGCTGCCTCCTGCGCTGCGCAGTCAGGCCCTTGCTGCCTGGTCGGGCCCGCCTGCCGTCGACGCGGCGCGAGGCGGGGGTCTCACCCATCGCCGTCCGTCAGGCGGCGAAGCGCTCCGCCGTCGCGCAGGTACACGGGGATGCGGTCGATCGGCGCCTCCGCGCTGATCCAACCGCCCGTCTTCACCGGCTCGCCGGTGAAGGCGTCGAGCCATCTCGCTCCGTCCGGCAGGTACACCTCCCGCTCCCGCGCTCCGTGCACGGTCACCGGCGCGACGAGCACGTCCGGGCCGAGGAGGAACTCGTCGGTCAGCTCCCATGCGACCGGGTCGTCGGGGAACTCGAGGAAGACCGCCCGCATCGGGGGCATCCCCGTCGCCGAGGCCGCCTCCATCTGCGCCGTCACGTACGGCCGGATCCTTTCGCGGAGCTCGAGCTGGCCGCGGAGGATCCCGTACGCCTCCTCCCCGAAGCTCCAGATCTCGTTCGGCCCGCCCGTCCGTCCGGCGCCGTCCGCCGGACCGACGTGGCGGTCTCCGTGCATCCGGAAGATCGGGCAGAACACCGCGAACTGCGCCCAGCGAACGACGAGCTCGCGGAACTCGGGCGAGCTCGCGTCGCCGCCGTGGAAGCCTCCGATGTCGGTCGTCCACCAGGGCACCCCGGAGATCCCCATGTTCAGCCCCGCGGGGATCTGCTTGGCGAGGGCGTCGAAGCTCGAGGCGACGTCGCCCGACCACACCGCCGCCCCGTAGCGCTGGCTCCCCGCCCACGCGGACCGGCAGAGCAGGAGCACCTCCTCGCCCTCCGCCTGCAGCGCCTCGGCGAAGCCCCGGGCGTGCTCGCGCGGGTAGACGTTCTGGATCGCGTCCCCCGTCCCGAGTCGGAAGAGGTTGCGAGCGGGGTCCTCCGGGCGCATCTCGGGCTCGCAGGCGTCGAGCCAGAACGCCCGGATGCCGTGGCGCCGGTAGCCGTCGCGCACCTTGCCCCAAAGGTACTCGCGCGCCTCGGGGCTCGTCGCGTCGTAGTAGCGCACGAAGGTGTTCCCTTCGTCGTCGCCCTTGTCGTAAAAGGACAGATGGAGCGGCAGGCCGCGCGAACTGTCGACGAGGAGCCCGAGGCGCTCCATCTCTTCGTAGTGCTCGCTCTTCGGGTTCACCGTCGGCCAGATCGACACCATGACCTCGACGCCGAGGGATCGCAGCTCCTCGACCATCGCCCGCGGGTCGGGCCACTCGTCGGGATCGAACTTCCACTCCCCCTGTCGAGTCCAGTGGAAGTAGTCCACGACGATCACCGAAAGCGGTAGGCCCCGCCGCTGGTGCTCGCGCGCGACCCCGAGGAGCTCCTCCTGAGTGCGGTACCGGAGCTTCGACTGCCAGAACCCTGTCGCCCACTCCGGCATCGCCGGGGGGAGTCCGGTGGCCCGCACGTAGCTGCGCACGACCTCGGCCGGGGTGTCACCCGCGGTCACCCAGTAGTCGAGCTGGTCGGCACGGTCCGCGACCCAGCGCGTGTGGTTCGTGCCGAGCTCGACGCGCCCGACGCCGGGCAGGTTCCAGAGCATCCCGTAGCCCTTGCTCGACAGCAGGAAGGGCACCGTGACCTCGGTGTTGCGCTGCACGAGGTCGATCACGGCGCCCTTTTGGTCGAGCAGCCCGTGCTGGTGCTGCCCGAGACCGAAGAGGCGCTCGTCCCGGTCGGCCTCGAAGGTGAGCTCCGTTTGGAACGCTCCTCCCGAGCCCGTCGCGTACCGACGCTGGCGCGGCGAGGAGAAGTGCGGCACGACCTCGCTCAACAACGGCTCTCCGCTCGGTCGGAAGAAGCGCACGCGCGGGGGGAAGGCCTCTCCTCTGGCGTGCTCCGTCTCGGACACCTCGACGACGAGCCTCCCGTTGCGGAGCCTTGCCCGCCCGCCGGACAGCTCGAGCTCGAACGGGACCGGCGGCGCGTCGAGCAGCGCGCTCCCCGGCGTCTCGACCACCTCGGACGAGATCGTCGAGCGCACGCGCACCGCGTGCTCTCCCCAGGTCTCCACCCGGACGGTCTCCTGTCCGTGGCGTGCGACGAAGCCCGAGAGGTGCTCCCGAAACTCAACCATCTCCATGCTCCTCGCCGTCGGCTCGTGAACCTTTCGGACGCTGCTGGGCGTCACCCGCCCCCGCCCGTGCGACGTTCTCGGCGGCTCCCCGCAGCGCCGGCAGCCAGACGCGCATCGCCGCCGAGGAGCGGAGCGAGCGCGCGAAGTACGGGACGAGCACGAAGCGCGTCGGGCTCGGCTCGGGGGCGCGTTCGCCGTGCAGTCCGTAGAGGGGGAGCGAGGAGCTCGGCGCGTGCCAGCCCTGGGCTCGGATCGTGACCTCGACGTAGGTGGCGAGCTGCGACGGGACCTCCGCGGTCGCCTCGAACGGGCCGGCTACGTCGACCACCACGTCCTCGACGACCTGGCCCTCGGCGAGGTCGTCGGCCTCGAGGCAGTACACGAGCGGGCCGCGCTCCACCGCGACACAACCTCGGGCCGCGTCCACTCTCGGGTGGGCGGTCACGACACGGATCGGGGTCGGGACCGAGATCCGCACGACGTCGCCGTCGCACCAGGAGCGCTCGACGCGGAGATATCCCTCCGAGGCCCTTGCATCGAGAGGCTCGCCGTTCAGCTCGGCTCGCACCTGCGACGGCGGCGCCCACGCGGGGGCGCGCACCGAGATCGCCCAGGGCGTCCGGCTCGCGCTCGTGCGCACGGCGATCTGGCTCTCCCCACCGAAGGGGTGCGCGCTCGACAGCTCGATCTCGGCGCGCCCGCCCGGCACCTCCGTCGACAGCGTCCCCGTGAACGGGACGTGGACCTGGAGGCCGGAAGCGTCGCGTGTGACGAGGTAGGCCTGGACGCTCGCGACGAGCCGCGCGAGGTTCGGCGGGCAGCACGCGCACGCGTACCACGGGAGGCGGCGCGCCGGCGCGTCTTCGTCTCCGTGCTGGTGGCCGGTCCGCAGGTGGAGCGTGTTCGAGTAGAAGAACTCGGTCCCTCCGGCCGAAACCGCGCCCGCAACCGTGTTCCAGAGCACCCGCTCCATCGCCTGCGCGTACCGGTCCCGCCCCGTCGCGAGCAACAGTCGCCAGTTCCAGAGGAAGCTCGCGATCGCCGCGCACGTCTCCGCGTAGGCCCGGTCGCTCGGGAGCTCGTACGCGTCCCCGATCGACTCGTCGCGATGCCGCGACCCGTGCGCGCCGTTCAGGTAGGTCTTCGTCGCGTAGAGGTCCTCCCAGATCGCCTCGGACGCGGCGAGCAGCTCCTCGTCGTGGGTCTCGGTGGCGACGTCCACGACGCCCGACTGGAGGTACAGCTCGCGCACAGCGTGTCCCGTGGCCGACCGCCGGGCTCGTACCGGGAGGTGGTGGAGGAAGTACGCGAGCACGAAGGGCCGGCTGTCGATCGCCCCGGAGCTCGGGAGCGCGACGTCCGGGCGGCCGCGCAGGTCGACCTGACGTACCGCGAGGCGGAGCGCTCGTTCGTCACCCGTCTGGCGGTAGTGCTCAACAAGAGCGGCCTCGACCTGGGGATGCCCGGACACCCCGAGCAGGCGACCGTCCCCGTCCGTCGTCGAGAACGTCTCCGCGAGGTGGTCGACGAGCTTCGCGGCCACGTCAGCGAGCCCGGGGAGGCTGCCCGTGCGCTGCGCCGCGACCGACGCCTGGAGCAGGTGCCCGGCACAGTAGAGCTCGTGGCCCCAGCGGAGGTCCTTCCACAAGAGCTCGGGATGCTCGCCGAGGACCCAGGAGTTCAGGTAGCCGTCGTCCCGCTGCGCGCTCGCGATCGCGCTCGTCGCGCGGGCGGCGAACTGGTCGCTAGCGCCCGGGAGGCCCCGCACGCTCTCCCATGCGACGGCCTCGAGCACCTTGTACACGTCAGAGTCGGAGAACACCATCCCCTCGTGCGTCGAGCCGGGGACGCGCTCCTTGGCCGCGCGCTCGAGGTTCGAAAGGGCGCCGGAGGACTCCACGTGCGTGATGCAGTGCGGGATGGTCGCGTGCCGGTTGCGCTCCTGCCACGCCCCGAGCGCGCCGCTGGCTCCGAGCGCGACCTCGTGGAGGCCGAGCGGGCGAAGACGCGACAGCGCGCCGCGCGTCGGCTGCACCGGACCGTGGACCGGGCCGCGCTCCTCCGTGCCTCGCGACGACGTCGCTTCCTCGTGCACCGCCCTCCCCCCACGACCACCTGCACGACCGACAACCCGTCGACGACTGCCTGAGAAAACGCTACCGCAGCGTATCTCCGTTTACAATCCCCTGTTTCGCTGGCCTTACTCTCTCTTGTGCCTCCAGATTTCGGACCTGTGGCGGTAGCGCTTCCTCATCGACTCCGCTGCGGGGGCCGTCGCGAGTCCCGAAGCTGGGAAGAACCGGGCGGGCTCGCTCTCGCGACCCGCCTGTATGCTCGGCTCCGTGAGCAGCGAGCGGCCGGCGACGCTCAGCGAGGTCGCCCAGCTCGCGGGCGTGTCGCTGGCGACCGCCTCACGCGCGGTCAACGGCCGTGCGCGGATCTCCGAGGCGACGCGACGTCGCGTGCTTCGCGCCGCGAGGCAGCTCTCCTACGCCCCGAACCTCGCGGCGAAGAGCCTCGCGAGCGGGCGCGGGAGCATCGTCGGCGTGCTCCTTCCCGACGAGATGGTCCACCGGATCGCCATGCCCGTCGTCATCGGGGCGCAGGCCGAGCTCGAGCAGCGAGACTTCTCGGCGATCATCGCCGACGCGACCGGCGACGCCGCGCGACTCGGCGAGCTCGGAGTGATGCTCCGCCAGCGCGGCGTCGACGGCCTGCTCGTCATCGGCAACCGCCAGGCGAGCACCCCGTCGGTCTCGCGCGTGACCGAGCTCCCTTGCGTCTACGTCCACGGAGCGACGACGGACCACCGCGACATCGTCCACGTCTCGAACGACTTCGCTGGCGCGTGCGCCGTCGTCGACCACCTCGCCGCTCTCGGACGGCGGCGGATTGCCCACGTCACTGGCCCCGAGCACGCACAAGCGGTGAACGAGCGGGTCCGCGGCGTCATGCACGGCCTTCGCGAGCACGGGCTCGATCTGCACGGCCCCGTCCGCTACGGGTCCTGGTCCCAGCGTTGGGCGCACGAGGCGGCCCGCGAGCTCCTCGAGCAGGCGCCCGACGTCGACGCGATCGTGTGCGGCTCGGACCAGATCGCGGCCGCCGTGCTCGAGTCGGTCGCCGCGACGGGAAGGAAGGTCCCCGGGGACGTCGCCGTCACGGGATGGGACAACTGGACCGTGTTCGCCCAGGAGACGGACCCGGGCCTCACGACGATGGACATGGAGCTCGAGCAGATCGGAGCCGCGGCCGTACGCGACCTGTTCGCCATTATCGAGGGTGCCCGCCCTGGCGGGGGCGTCCGCCTCCACGAGCCGACGCTCGTGGTCCGCGGGTCGACCGACATCACGCTCAGCTGAGCGGGGCCCCGACCTCGACCGTCCCGCACGTCGCACGCGGTCGCGAAGAGTTCGCCCGTTCGCCCCGGTCCGGGCGCGGGCCCCGTTGCTAGCGTGCGCGCATGAGCGCTGCGACCGAGTACCTGAGAAAGGCCCTCGACGCCCTCGTCGAGGAGCGGGACGTGATCGACCACCAGCTCGCGGTCATCTCCGGTGCGCTCGCCACGCTCGAAGGACCGGGCGCCCCCGACCCCGGGCCCGAGCCGGCCCCCGACGCAGGGCCCGAGCCGGCCATGGACGCCGGGCCCGAGCCCGTCGCCGATCCCGAGCCGCGGCCCGGCGAGTAACCCGGCGCCGCGAGCGGCCGGGACCGGCGCCGTGGCTCCACCCGCTCCACCTAGCACCAACGCGGCGACGACCACGCCAGAGACGGTGTCCGGGGAGGGGCCTCGCCTGGGAAGCGGATGCAAGCGACATTCCTCGGGCACGGCACCCCGATGAACGCGCTCGACGACAACCGTGACACGCGCGCCTGGAGGGCCTTCGGAACGGCGGTGCCGAGGCCGAGGCCGAGGCCGGTGCCGAGGCCGAGGGCGGGGGCGGGGGCGGGGGCGGGGGCGGGGGCGGGGGCGGGGGCGGGGGCGGGGGCGGGGGCGGGGGCGGGGGCGGGGGCGGGGGCGGGGGCGGGGACGATCCTCGCGCTGTCGGCCCACTGGTACCTCAACGCGTCGGCGGTCACCGCGATCGCACGGCCGAGGACGATCCACGACTTCTACGGCTTTCCCGGGAAGCTGTTCGGTTTCGAGTACCCGGCCCCCGGCGACCCCGCGCTCGCCGACGAGGTCGCGGAGGTCGCGAAGCCCACGTGCATCGGGCGCGACGCCGACAGCTGGGGGATCGACCGCGGAACCTGGTCTATCCTCCTGCACGCGTTCCCCTCTGCCGACGTGCCGGTGGTACAGCTCTCCGTGAACGCGTCGACGCCGCTCGACTGCCACCTCGAGCTCGGAGCGCGGCTCGCTGCGCTCCGCGACCGGGGGGTGCTCGTCGTGGCGAGCGGCAACGTCGTGCACAACCTCCGCGCGATCGACTGGAGCCGACCGGACGAGAGGTTCGACTGGGCGCGGAGCTGCGCCTGCTCATGCAGACCGCCATCGAGGCCGAGGTCACCGAGTTCCTTGGCCGGGAGCGCTACAGCCACGGAGAGCCCATCCGGTCAGGGAGCCGCAACGGGCACTGCCCGACCACGATCAAGACCATCGCCGGGCCGGTCGCGATCGACCGTCCGAGGCTGCGCGGCACCGACGAGGCGTTCGCGTCTCGGCTGCTCGGCGCCGGCGTGTGCCGCACCAACGCCCTCGAGAGCCTGGTGATCGCCCGGTTCGTCCGCGGCCTGTCGGTCCGCGACGTCGAGGCCAGCCTCGCCGATGCCCTCGGCGCGCAGGCCGCCCTGTCGAAGTCGACCGTCAGCCGGGTATGCGAGCAGGTCAAGGACGAGCTCGACACCTGGAAGGCCCGAGATCTCCCGAGGTGACGCTCGAGTACCTCTTGGGTTCAAGGAGTCGTCGCATGGGGCATCACACCGAGGGACGCCCGGTGCTCGTCGGCCTCGACTCAGGCGCGAGCGAGTCGACCGACGCGTGGAAGGGCTTCTTGGACGGCCTGGCCGCCCGGGGGGTGCGAGCTCCGCTGCTCGTCGTCTCCGACGGCGCTGCGGGCCTGATCGGCGCGGTCGAGCTCGTGTTCCCCCACAGCTTGCGCCAGAAATGCGCCATCCATTTCGTGGAGTCCTCGATCACCTGGACATGGGCCACCGTCGGCCGGCGTTCCTCCTGGCTGCTACCGAATCGCGTGCCAAGCGGCTCCATATGGTCCCGGACGGCTGAACGACCGAAGCTTCCTCTCGGACAATTAGTTCGGAGAGGAGTTGGTTCGGAGAGGAGCCAGTCATGGGTGGAAGTCCGTCACGGGTCAAGGTCACTGGCCCGCTCGCCCCCCTATGTCGCAGGGTTCCGGGAGGAGCTCGAGACGCAGGGCTGTCGACCGCTGGCGCTATGCGACCAGCTGCGCCTGACGGCGCACGTCAGTAGATGGCTCGACGGGCGCGGGCTCGACGTGGGTGACCTCACGCCCGAACCCCTGTCGACCAGGCTGAGGTCGGGACCTCGATCGCGGCCGATGCCGCGGACTCGCTCCCGCCGCCGTGCGCAGACGAGCGCAGACGAGCGCAGACGAGCGCACGGTCTTTCCAGGTGCTGAAGGCAACGTCAGGCTCCACGTACCGCGTGTCGTCGAGCGGGAGTGCGCAACCGGCGCGGATTGCGGATCCCAGGAGGCTCCTGGCGGACTGCGTCACTGGCCGAATCGGCACACCCGGACCGCCGTCGCTGCTGGTCCGGGGCCGGGCTCCGCCCGAGGTAAGCGGTCAGCCCGCTACGGGCGCGGGCGGCCCGCCGCAGCTCGCGGGTAGGAGCGCCCGCCGACGGGGAATACTGTATCGATCGCTACAGTTGGACGGGTGGACGGAGCGGGGTCGCCCGGGCACCGGCACGACCGAGAGGACCTGGTGTGATCGTCGAGGGTCAGCGAAGCACGGTGGCCCGTCCCGAGGTCGCCTCCGGCCGGGCGCGCGGCGGTGCTCCGAGGGCGACGCGCGCCGCCGGGTCGGTGCCGTCGGTCGGGCTCCCGATGCCGCCCCTTCTCGAGTCCGGCCTCGGCTTCCGGCTGAGCCGCGTCACGCGGACGCTTCGCGCCGGCTGGGCGCGGCAGCTGGAGGAGCTCGACCTGACTCCCCCCCAGGCCGCGGTCGTGCGGGGCGTCGCCGAGCGTCCGGGGGGCTCGCTGCGGGCGCTCGCCCGCACGCTCGGCGCGGAGACGATGCGGACCAAGCGCTGCATCGACGAGCTCGAGCGTCGCGGTCTCGTCGAGAGCGCGCACGGAGGTGGCGACCGCCGGCCGCGCGCACCCGAGCTCACCGCCGCGGGCCGGGAGCTGGCCGCGCGGATCGACGCCCTCGTCCGGCTCCAGGAGCGCCACCTCGACGAGGTTCTCGGCGCCGGCCGGCGGGCCGGGCTGGACGCGGCGATCACGGCCCTCGAAGCCGACCTCGACCTGCCGCCGGCCGACCGTGCGCCCGAGTCGCCCCGCACGAGCGGCCCCGTGGCGACGACCTCCGGACCGGACGCGGCCCGGCCGCGGCGACCACGACCCCCGATCTCGACCAAGGAGCCTCGATGACGAGCGACCCGACCGACGCGGACCACCCGAGGCACCACGCGCGCCACGGCCACGCCGGCGGCGACGGTGACGGTGACGGCGGTCACCCGGGTGCGATATGGGACGAGCGCTACGCCGCCGCGGACTGGTCCGTCGAGCCCGACGAGACTCTCGTCGAGCTGGCGGGCACGCTCGCTCCTGGTCGCGCGCTCGACCTCGGCTGCGGGACCGGCCGCAACGCGATCTGGCTGGCGGGCCGCGGGTGGCGGGTCACCGGCGTGGACGCCTCGACCGTCGGCCTCTCGCAGGCACGGGAGCGTGCGCATCGAGCCGGCCTCGACCTCGAGCTCGTGAACGGCGACGTCCGGACCTACGTCCCACAGCCTGCGAGCTACGAGCTCGTCGTCGTCGCCAACGTTCACCTCGCCCCCGGCGAGCGCGACCACCTGTTCGTGCACGCCGCGGCCGCGGTGTCCCCGGGCGGCCACCTGTTCGTCGTGGGGCACCACGTCGACTCGCTCGGCCGCGCCGGCCCTCCCGCTCCCGAGCGGCTCTACACCGAGGAGCTACTGGCCCGCCTGCTCGCCCCGTTCGAGGTCGTCGTGCGGCGTCACGAGCGGCCGGTCGCGGACGGGGGCGCCCCGTTGATCGACGCGGTGGCGTGGGCCGCAGCGCCCTCGAGCGACACGGTGCTCCCGTGAGCACCCCCGTCGGCGCCCCCACCGGGCCGAGCCGGCCGCATCCGGCCACGTCGGCGCCCGCTCCCCGCCGGCACCACCGGCTCGCGCTCGTGGTCATCGCCACCGCCCAGCTCATGGTGATGCTCGACCTCACCATCGTGAACATCGCGCTGCCGTCGATACAGCGCGAGCTGCACTTCTCCACCACGAACCTCACCTGGGTGATCGACGCCTACGTGCTCGTCTTCGGCGGCCTGCTCCTCCTCGGGGGCAGGACCGGCGACCTGTTCGGGCGGCGCCGCATGTTCGTCGTCGGGATCACGATCTTCGCAGCGGCGTCCTTCGCCGGCGGTTTGGCAACCGGCCAGGCCTGGCTGGTCGCCGCTCGCGCCGTCCAGGGCATCGGCGCGGCCATTGCGTCGCCCACCGCGCTCGCGCTCGTCGCGACGACCTTCGACGAGGGCAGCGAGCGCAACCGTGCCATGGCCGTCTACGCAGGCATGTCCGCCGCCGGAGGAGCACTCGGCCTGCTGCTCGGCGGCGTGCTGGTCGACGTCTCGTCGTGGCGGTGGGTGCTGTTCGTGAACGTCCCCATCGCGATCGCGGTGCTCGCCATCACGCCCGTGGCACTCGCCGCCGGCGCGAGGCGAGGCGAGCGACGCGGCCGGCTCGACGTGCCCGGCGCGATCGCGATCTCCGCGAGCATGGTGCTCCTCGTCTACGGCCTGGTGCGCGTCCCGAGCTCGGGGTGGTCGAGCGGCTGGACGATCGCGTCGTTCACCGCGGCCGCCGCGGGGCTCGGCGCGTTCGTGGCGATCGAGCACTCGAGCCCGGCGCCGCTCGTCCCGCTCGGCTTCCTGCGCGACCGCAACCGTGCCGCGGGCAACGCGATGATGCTCCTGCTCGGCGCCGCGATGCTGTCGCTCATCTACTTCCTCACGCAGTACCTCCAGGACGTCCTCCACTACAGCCCCGTCGTGGCGGGCGCCGCCTACCTGCCGATCCCCGTCACGGTCGCCGCAACCAGCGTCGTCGTCTCACGAGGCGTGAAGCGCCACGGCGTCCGGCCGTTTCTCGCCGTCGGGCCCGTGCTCGTCACCGCAGGGCTCCTCTGGGTGTCGCTCGTCAGCACCTCGTCCGGCTACGCCGACGTGCTCGGCCCGCTCGTGGTCGTCGGCATCGGGATGGGGCTGTCGTTCGTGCCGTTGACCTTGAACGCGGTCTCCTCGGTTCGACGGCACGAGTCCGGCCTCGCCTCCGCGCTGCTCAACACGAGCCAGCAGGTCGGGGGCTCGCTCGGGCTCGCCACCCTCGTCACGGTCGCGGCGACGGCCACGCGGGACCAGCTCCGCCACGCGACGGCCGCGCTCCACGCCGCGACGCCCGCCGCGTCACACCTCCGCGCGCTCGCCACGGCCGCGACGGTGCACGGCTACGACACGGCCTTCCGCGTCGGGGCGGCGTTTGCCGCACTGGCGTTCGTGCTGGCCGTCCTCGTGCTGCGGCCGCGGCCCGTGGGTGACGACGCCGTCACGCAGAAGCCCCACGTCGACGAGGTGGTCACGGCTGACACGCCGAGGTGATCCTCGGCGCCTGGACAGCCACGGCTCCACGCGCTCGCACCGCTCGCCCCCGCACGACGTTCATGCGCCGGCTGTGTGGGTCAGCAGGCCGACGAGGGCCGTGACCGCCATGGCCGCGGCGCCTCCGACCATGACCCGGGCCGTGGGCCGCAGCGCCGGTGCACCCCCTGCAGCGGCGCCGAGCAGGCCGAGCACGACGAGCCCGACGAGCGCAACCGCAACGATCGCTGCCGACCGCTCCGCATCGGGCGCGAACAGGAGCGCGAGGATCGGGAACACGGCGCCCAAGGTGAACGCAGCGGCAGAGGCCGCGGCTGCTTGCAACGGGCGGGAAAGGCTCTCCTGCCTGAGGCCGAGCTCGTCGCGCGCGTGGGCTGCAAGCGCGTCGTGACGGGTCAGCTGCTCCGCCACCTGGCGGGCAAGCGCCGGCTCGAGGCCGCGACCCTCGTAGATGAGGGCGAGCTCCTGCAGCTCGGCGTCGGGTGTCCGAGCGAGCTCACGTCGTTCTCGGAACAGGTCCGCATCCTCCGCGTCGCGCTGGGACGCAACCGAGACGTACTCGCCCGCCGCCATGGCCATCGCCCCCGCGGCCAATCCTGCGAGCCCGGCCGTGAGCACCGTCGCACGCGTGCCGTGGGCGGCAGCGACACCGACCATGAGGCTCGCGGTCGACACGATGCCGTCGTCCGCGCCGAGCACCGAGGCGCGCAGCCAGGCCGTCCGGTTCCCCCGGTGAGTCTCCGGCCGATGGAGCGGGCCGGCCGGCCCGCGCGACTCGCCGGCATCGTTCCTGCGGTCCGAACCTACGGCGTCGTCCCTTCATTCTTGTGATGCTCGGAGCGCCACTCGTCGCGACGAGTGGCGAAGGCGCACCCGTAGCCGCTGGCACGAGCCGGGCGGCCCGATGTCCCGCCGGGGCGCTCAGTGCTGGGCGAAGAAGTGTCCGAACCCGAGCGTCGGAAGGATCACGACCATCGTCGCGTCGACCGTGTTGGCTCCGCTCACGGTGCCACGCACGAGCACGTGGTCACCCTTGGCGATCGACGAGAAGTCGACGGTCGTGGGCGCAGCGGTCGTCGTGGTGGTCGACGTCGACGTCGTGGTCGTGGTGCCCTCCGGCGGCTCGAGGCGCCACGGGCCTCCGGTGAGCTGCGCGTAGGTCGTCGACGAGCTCACGTTCACGGTGATCTGGACGAGCGAGCTGCGGCCGCGGGAGATCGTGAACGAACTCGTGCCGACCGTGGCGACGGTGCCCGTCATCGTGACGCCGCCCGTCGAGCGGATGACGACCGAGGTCGCGGTGAGCGTGTTCGGACCGGTCACGGTGCCGCGGACGGACACCTTGTCGCCGACCGCGACGCCACCGACCGGGGGCGGGGCGGTCGTCGACGTCGTCGACGTCGTGGTCGTCGAGCCCGTCCACGGCAGGTACGGCCGCGGCTCGTGCCCGCTCGTGCGGTAGGTGGTCGAGGAGGTGACGTCCACCGTGATCTGCACGAGGCCCGCCCGGCCGGTCGTGAGCGTGAACCCACCGGTCGTCGTGGCGGACACCGTGCCGTCGACCCTGACCGAGGGCGTGGTCGTCGAGGTCGCAGGCCTGATCGCGACCGCGGTGGCGGTCACCGTGTTCGCAGCGGTCATCGAGCCCGCGACCGACACGCGGTCACCGGTCGCGAGGTTCGCGATCGTGACCGCACCCGTCGATCCCGCCTCGGAGTACGTCGTCGTCGAGGTCACGTCGACGGTGAGCTGGAGGAGTCCCTTCCGACCGATCGCGAGCGTGAAGCTCGAGCCGTCGCTCGCGATCCCGCTCACGGTGCCGGACAGCCCGCGGTGATCACCGCGCTGGCCGAAGCCCGAGCCGGGGTGGCCGTGGCGCGCGGGCCGCGCGGGCGAGGCGCCCGCGGTCGCCACGAGCGAGACACCGAGCGCGCACGCGAGGCCCGCGCCTGCGGCGCCGCGCAGGAGCCGGCGCGACGCGCGTGGCTGGGAAGTGCGGGACTGCTCGACGATCTCCATGGGACGATCCTCCTCCGATGACACCTTGGTCCGCTTCCTGCGAGCCCCGCGTTCGAGGTCAACCCGGATTGTCGGCGACCCAGATTATCGAAGTGCTATCGGACCGTTAGCATGCGGGGCGCATCGCCGTCAGGGCCCGCACCGCCCGGTCGAAGTTGCGTCCGGAATGACATGAGATGCGCGTGGCTGGGTCGTCACGCGTCGACACGACCTCCCGCACGGTCCGCTACCCGGGCGGCGGCTCCCCCGTGGCGCGGCGCCCGGACTCGGCGGGCAGGCTTCCCGCCCCGCCGCGCGGGTCGAGTGACTCGCGCGCGACCTCGACCGGAGCCGCGGCCGGGACCGGACCCGTCGCGGGTGGGACGACCGGATGCTGTCCGGTGGTCCCCGCGTGCGCGGCCCGCGCCCGGAACGGTCCGACGGCGGCCGCGAGCAGCGCGGAGTTCGGCACCTTCAGCAGTCCGTCCTCGGTGCTCATCGTCACGTACGTGAGGCTCATCCCGAGCACGACCCCGTCGAACAGGCCTCCGAGCGCGCCGGAGCGGACCCGGATGTGGTCGCCGATCGTGAAGGGTCGCGCGAGGAGTAGGACCAGTCCGGCGAACACGTTGCCGAGGCTCTGCTGCGCGGCGATCCCGATGACGACGCCGGTGAGCGCACCGGCCGTGAGGATGTGGCCGATCGAGACGCTGAGCAGCCCGAGCGCGGTGAACAGCACGACGACGTAGCCGGTCACGGTCGCGAGCAGCCGCACCGCCGCCCCGGCCGCCTTGATCGTGCGAACCGCCATGAAGCGACCGAGCACGCTCGCCGCGCGCCTCGTCGCGACGACGCCTGCGACCGTGAACACCGCGGCGGATGTCCACGCGACCGCCACGGCCGCGACGTGGTTCCCGGGGCCGCGCGGCCGGACGTCGCCGTAGAGGGAACCGGCGATGACGGCCGCAAGCGCGATCGCTCCGGACACGACCGCGACGGCGAGACCGGCGCGCTGCTCCTCGTCGGCCGTCCGAGCGTCGTCCCGGTGGTGGCCGCGTGCCCAGCGGTGCCCGGAGCGGGTCACCGCAGGTACCGCGCCGGGGCCGCCGCGCTCGTCATCGGACCATTCTCGCCGAGCCCGGGCGGCGCGGGGCGCCCGGAGCGCACGGCAGTCCGCGTGCCGATATATGATCACTTTGGTCGACAATTGCTCACGCTGCCCACGGGACCGCTCTCGAGCCCGCGCGGACGCCGGCCGGGACGCCGCGACGAGGAGGACGAGATGGAGCGAGTGGTCGTGCCGGCACCCGGCACGGGCGGGGCGGCGGCCCAACGCCCGAGGGGCCGGGCGGGCTCCCTCGCGTCGCTCGTCGGCTTCCCCGACCGCGTGAACGACATCGCGGCGCGCGCCGTCGCGACGGGTGTCGTCCTCACGGTCGTCGTGGCGCTCGCGACCCGCCAGGCGTGGGTCGCCGCGCTCCTCGCCTACGGCTTCGTCGCCCGGACCGCGAGCGGTCCACGCTTCAGCCTGCTCGGCCAGCTCGCGACGCGCGTCGTCGCGCCGCGGCTCCCGGCCCACGAGAAGATCGTCCCCGGACCGCCGAAGCGGTTCGCCCAGGCGATCGGCGCCGCGTTCACGCTCGCCGCGACGGCGTGCTGGCTCGCCGGGGACACGCGCGCCACCTTCGTCCTGCTCGCGGTCCTCGCCGTTCCCGCGCTGCTCGAGGCCTCGCTCGGCCTCTGCGTCGGCTGCAAGGCGTTCGCGCTGCTCATGCGCGCGGGCGTCATCCCGGACTCGACGTGCGAGGCATGCGCCGACCTCTGGGGCCCCGCCGCGAGCCGCCGCAGGGCCGCGCGGGCCGGCTGAGCGACGACCCGTCGGCGCCGCTCCGCCCGCCTCGGGCCGCGCGGCGCGCGCGACTGGGGCCGGCAACACGCGGCGGCACGCGGCGGCGTGCCACGATGCCCGCCGTGGTCACACGCCTGCGGCGCCTCGCCGAAGCGAGCCACCCCGGTCCGGTCGCGGCCGTCACCGGCGCGAGCGCGGCGTACGCGGTCTCGATCGGGCGCAGCGTCGCGGGCGTGCTGCTCGTGGCCGTCGCGGTGCTGGCCGGGCAGCTCTCGGTCGGCTGGCACAACGACTGGCTCGACGCCGAGCGCGACGCCGCGGCCGGGAGGCTCGACAAGCCCGTCGCTCGGGGCGCGATCGCGCGCGGGACCGTTCGCACGGCCGCGCTCGCCGCCGGAGCCGCCGCGGTCCCCGCGTCGCTCGCGTCCGGGTGGCGCGCCGGATCCGTCCACCTCGTCGCGGTCGCCGCCGCGTGGGCGTACAACACGCGGGCGAAGGCGACCGTCGTGTCGTTCCTCCCGTACACGGTCGCATTCGGACTGCTACCGGTCTTCGTGTCGCTCGGTGCCTCCGGCGCACCGCTCGGACCGTGGTGGGCGCCCGTCGCGTCCGCGCTGCTCGGCACCGGCGCGCACCTGATGAACGCGCTCCCCGACCTCGAGGACGACCTCGCCGCCGGCGTGCGGGGCCTGCCGCACCGCCTCGGGCGCAGGCGCTCCCTCGCCGCGGCGGCGACGCTTCTGCTCGGCGCCTCCGCGCTCCTCGCGCTGCACTCCGGGCGCCCGGGGGCCCCGGGTGCCGTCGGTCTCGGGCTCGCGCTCGTCGGCGTCGCGCTCGCGTACGCGACGGCCGGCCGGCCGGCGTCGCGCGCGCCGTTCGGTCTCACGATCCTCGTCGCGCTCGTCGACGTCGCGCTGCTCCTCGTCGAGGGCCACGGCGCCCGGTAGCGCGGCGCCGCGCGCCGAGCGCGGCAGCGGGCGTCCGGCGCCCGCTACGGTCGGCTCGGAGCGCCCGCGCCGCGGCCGCATCGATGACACGGAGGTCGCAGGTCCATGCAACGCGCGGTCGCGGTCGTCACGGGAGCCTCGAGCGGGATCGGCGCCGCGACGGCGCGCGAGCTCGCGCGGTCCGGCTTCGACGTCGTCGTCGGCGCGCGCCGCTTCGACCGGCTCGCCGAGCTCGCGTCGTCGATCGGGCCCACCGCGCGCGCGTCGAGGCTCGACGTGACCGACGACCGGTCGGTCGCGTCCTTCTGCGACGCAGTGCCGGAGTGTCGCGTGCTCGTGAACTGCGCCGGCGGCGCGCTCGGCTCGGACCGGGTCGCGGACGCAGATCTCGCGAGATGGACCGCGATGTACGAGTCCAACGTGCTCGGCACGCTCCGCATGGTCCGCGCGCTGCTCCCGAAGCTCGTCGCGTCCGGCGACGGCCACGTCGTCACCGTCGGCTCCGTCGCGGGCTTCGAGACCTACGTGGGCGGCGCGGGCTACAACGCGGCCAAGCACGCGACCCGCGCCCTCATGGACGTGCTCCGCCTCGAGCTGCTCGGCCAGCCCGTGCGGGTGAGCGAGATCGACCCCGGGATGGTGGAGACGGAGTTCTCGGTCGTGCGCTTCGACGGGGACGAGAAGCGCGCCGCAGCCCTCTACGCGGGCATGACCCCGCTGAGCGCGGACGACGTCGCCGAGTGCATCGGGTTCGTGGTCACGAGACCGAGCCACGTCGACATCGACCAGCTCGTGGTGAGGCCGCGCGACCAGGCGCGCGTCGGTGTCGTGCACCGGCGCGACTAGCGCGCGCCCGGCTCACGCGCGCTTTCGCCCCCGGTAGGTGCTCATCGCGAGCACCGCGACCGCGAGCAGCGGCACGAGCACGACCGCGGCCGCGCGCTCGTGCCGGAGAGCGAGCGCCGCACCCACGACCACGAGGACGCCGACGAAGACCTCGGGCGTGTCTCCTACGAGGAAGTCCCACCAGAAGCGGCCGAAGGCCGACACGTACTTGCCGATCGCCGCGCTCAACTGCTCGCCGCCTCGTCGAGGCGCGACGGGACCGACCCCGGCTCGCGCCGCTCGGCGCCAGGCAACGTGCGGCGCATGAGCGGGATCGCGAGCGAGGTCACCGCCACGAAGAACGCGATGAGCGCGAGGATCGACAGGTCGCTCCCCGGCCAGTGCACGCCCGCGCCCTCGCCCGCCCAGAAGACGCCGAAGCTCGTGAGCATGATGCCGACGCCCATCTTCATCGAGTTCTCCGGGACCTCCGACAGCTGGCGCGCGACGACGATGCCGACACCCGCGACGATGACGACCGCCGCCCCCGCCGCCGCGGCCGCGAGCCCGAGATGGTGCGAGCTCGAGCCGAGGCTCAGCACGATGAGGACGACCTCCATCCCCTCGAGGAACACTCCCTTGAAAGCGACGACGAAGCCGACCGCGTCGCGCTGGCGGCGCGAGGTCGTTGCGCCGGCCTCCCCGGGAGCGAGCTCGGCGACCGTCTTCGCGTAGATCGCGTCCTCGTCGTGCATCGCCTTGTGGCCACTCGAGCGCAGGATCGCCTTGCGGAGCCATGCGAGCCCGAGGATGAGCAGGAGACCGCCGATCACGACGCGGAGCACGGCGATCGGGACGAGGTGGATGAGCGGAACGCCCACGGCGCCGACGATCGCGGCGAGCGCGACGACCGCGACCGCGGTCCCCTCGAACGCCGAGCGCCAGCCCCGCGTGGTCCCGGACGCGACGACGATCGTGAGCGCCTCGACCATCTCGACCGCGCTCGCGGCGAACACCGCGAGCATGAGCACGATCGTCGAGGTCATCGCGCCACCGCCCCCGTCACGTGCGCGAGCGTCACTTCCACGAGCCGACCTCCTCCACCGCACTTGCCTGGAGCGCGCCGGCGAGCGTCGACTCGACGTGCGGCGCGTCCGCGGGGCGACCGCCCGCGGCGGTCTCGACCGACCCGATCGTAGCGGCGCCGTCGCCGGGGAACACGAGGCACCCGGACATCTCGAGGCGCAGACCGACGGACTCGCCGCGCTCGACTCGCCGCTCGGCAAAGACGTTGCTCAGCTGCGTGCCGCAGGAGAGCTCGACCGCGTGCTCGTAGCCGCGACCCCTGAACGCGACGTCCGCGACGCGGCCGACGAGGTGGTGGTCGTCGCCGTCGGCCGCGCACAGCCGCACCGCGGTCGGTCGGATCATGAGCTCGCCGCGTGCGCCGGTCGGTCCGCTGTGGCCGACCCGTGCGCGGAACGGCCGGACCGACGAGCGCGTCGAGGCCTCGACCTCGACGGTCCCGTCTCCCCGGTCCCCGCCGCGGATGCGGACCGCGAGCTCGCCCGCGAGACCCGTGAAGCGCGCGACGAACGGCGAGGCCGGCGCGGCGTAGATCTCCTCGGGAACGCCGAGCTGGACGAGACGCCCCTTCTCGAGCACGCCGACCTTGTCCGCGAGCGCGAACGCCTCGGACTGGTCGTGGGTGATGTAGATCGCGGTCGCGCCCGCCTGGCGCACGAGCGAGGAGATCTCGATGCGCATGCGCTCACGCAGGTCCGCGTCGAGGTTGGACAGCGGCTCGTCGCAGAGCACGAGCCCGGTGTCGCCGACGAGCGCACGCGCGAGCGCCACGCGCTGCTGCTCGCCGCCGGACAGCTCCGACGGGTAGCGCTCGGCGAGCTTGCCGAGGCCGACGCGCGTGAGCATCGCGTCCGCGGTCGCGCGCCCCTCGGCGCGGCTCACGCCCCGGCGCTTGAGCGCGAACGCGACGTTGTCCCTCGCGACCATGTGCGGCCACAGCGCGTAGTCCTGGAAGACCATCGAGAGGTCGCGGCGCTCGGGCGGCAGATGGACGCCGTCGCCGGCCACGACCCGCGCCCCGATCGCGATGCTCCCGCCGGTGACACGCTCGATGCCGGCGAGGCAGCGCAGCAACGTCGTCTTGCCCGACCCGGACGGGCCGAGCAGGACGAGGAAGGTTCCGGGCTCGACCGCGAGCGAGACCTGCTTCAGCGCGCGGTTCCCCCCCGGGTAGACCTTGTCGACGCCGTCGATGGCGATTCGCTCAGCCACGTG
The DNA here is from genome assembly GCA_035534715.1 of Acidimicrobiales bacterium. Lineage (GTDB taxonomy): Bacteria > Actinomycetota > Acidimicrobiia > Acidimicrobiales > Bog-793 > JAJZBW01. Next base: position 23,545 of record DATLRJ010000035.1, read on the forward strand.
CCATGCCTCCTCCGATCCTGCGCCAACCCGTTGGCGCGAGCAGTCGATAGCCACCGAGGACGACCCCGACGGCTGCCAGCGCGATGAACGCCGCGACGACGGCCTGTGCCATCCCCACGCCGAAGTGGTAGTTGCCGAGGTTGGTCTGGATGTCGACCGACGCGGGCGGCGAGCCGGGTGCGTAGAGGAGCTGCGAGATCGGCAGCTCGAGGAAGACGCCGGTGAAGGTCAGCAGCCACGCCATGACGAGCGGCCGGGACACGACCGGCAGCACTCCCCGGAACCACGCGCCGAGCGCGCCCGAGCCGTGCGCGCGGGCGGCGTCGTGCAGTGACGACTGGACCTGGGAGACGGCGCCCACGAGCACGCGCGCGTTCGTCGGCAGGCTCGACGCGACGTAGCCGACCACGAGAAGGGTCGTCGTCTGGTAGATGTTGATCCCGATCCTCGAGAGCGCGGGAAGGTTGAACGCGAAGATGTACCCCGCCGCGAAGACCACGCTCGGCAGGGCGACCGCAGCGAGGAGCAGGAAGTCGAGCAACTTCGTCGACGCCGACCGGCGCTTCGCGAGCATCCGCGCGGCGAGGAAGCCGCCGACGACCGTGATCGAGGCCGTCACGATGCCGTAGACGAGCGAGCGCTCGAGCGGCCCCGCGAGACCGGAGCTCGTGAACACCTGCCGGTAGTTCGCGAACGAGATCTTCAACGACGAGCCGAAGTCCGCGAGAAGCGACGAGGAGACCGCGCCGAACGCGGGCACGCCGATCGAGAAGAGGTAGAAGACACCGAGCCCGCCGAGCGCGAGCGCGCTCCCCCGGCGCGTGAGGTCCTTGCGCTGCACCTGCCTCGTCCTGCCGGACAGCACCGCGTACGACCGCCCGCGCAGCGCCCGCGCCTGCACCGTGAGCGGGATCGCGACGGACGCCACGAGGAGCCATCCCATGGCCGCGGCAGCCGGGAAGCTCGGCGGGAAGTTCCCGATGGACTGGTAGAGCTGGTAGGTCGCGAGCGTGAAGTGCGAGCTGTAGGCGAGGGTCGCCGCAACGCCGAAGTCGCTGATCGACTCCGCGAAGCCGATCGCGATCGCGGACCAGATCGCCGGGCCGAGGATCGGCGCGACGAGCCGGATCGCACCGAGACGAGTCGCGCCGTGCGTGCGGGCCGCGTCCTCGAACTCCTGACCGAGACCGTTGAGCGCGGCGGTGACCGCCAGGTAGGCGAACGGTACCGAGCGCAGCCCGAGGAGCATCACGACGCCGAACGGTCCCATGACGAGATGGGTCTCCCACGCCGCGCCGATGCCGATGCGGTAGAGGACCCCGTCCGGCTGGACGAGGCGCTCCCAGCCGAGGGAGGGGATCCACGACGGCAGGAGGAGGACGAACCACATCGCGCCGCCGAAGACGCGGCGGCCGGGGACGTTCGTGCGGCGGAGCACCCACGCGATCGGGAAGCCGACGACGATGCCGATCAACGCCGCGACGCTCGAGACCCACAGCGAGTTCACCATCGAGACCGCGACGCTGCCCGAGAACATGCCCTTCAGGTAGGACAGCGTGAACCACTGGCTCCCCTGCCCGAACAGGCGCGGGCAGACCGCGAGCGCGAGGAAGCACACGCATGGTGCGAGAATCGCGAACCCGACGAGCAGCCACAGGAGCGGCTGTCCGACGAGGCGCGTCGCGCCGACGACGCGCCCGAGCACCACGCGCTCGGCGCGGGGCCCGGACACCGGGATCTCCCCCCCGCGGCCCGGCGGCGAGACCGTCGGGCCGCGGGGGGAGAGGATCGTCACGTGCTTCGTCCGCGGACCGTGATGCTTGCTGCTACTGGACGATGTTCGCCGTGAACCACGAGTTCACCGCGTTCTCCCGCGCGCCCCACGTGTAGGGGTCGATCGTGAGTAGCACCGAGGCGGCAGGAAGCGGCGGAAGGGCCTTGCGCGGCGCGACGCCCTGGACGACCGGGTAGTAGAGCGAGTCGCCGGTCGGGTCGCCGAACTGCATCTCCTTCTGCCCCGCGGGCGACAGCACGTACTGCTCGAACAGCTTCGCCTCGGCCTGCTCGGCCTTCGGCGCCTTCGAGTCGATTCCCATGACACCGGGGAGCAGCGTCGCCGGCTTCAGGTACATGACCTTCAGGTTCTTGTCCGAGAACGTGGCGCCGACGGCGGCCGAGCTCTGGACGAGCGCGAGCTGGATCTGACCCGATCCGAGCGCGGCGAGCGTCGGCCCGTTCGTCGGGTTGATCACGAGGCCGTTCGCCTTCAGCTTGGAGAAGTAGGCCTCGCCCTGGCTCACGCCGCCGAAGTACTGCATCATCCCGGCGATGAGCGGGTAGGTCGGCCCGGACTGGCTCGGGTCGTTCATCCCGACCTTGCCCTTCCACGCCGGCGAGAGCAGCTGCTGCCACGAGGTCGGCGGGTGCTTCACCTTCGTCGAGTCGTAGATGATCG
>DATLRJ010000036.1:0-2667 GCA_035534715.1 Acidimicrobiales bacterium
CCCCGATGGAGGGGACGGTAGGACGGGTCGTCGGGCGCGAGCGAGCGGAGCCCGAGCGGAGTGAGGAGCGGGGCGCACGCGCGAAGCGGTGAGATCTCGTCGAGCGGTGCGAACGGCAGGGAGACCGCGAGCAGCTGGTTCGGCCGGATGCGCGGGTCGTCGCCGTACGGCCCGTCGACCACGTCGTAACAGCCGAGCCCGCCAGGCCGCACGAAGCGGCTCACGAAAGAGCGGCGCGCCGCGCTCTCCAGCACACGCAGGCGCGACGAGTCGCGGCCTGTGAGCTCGAGCAGACCCGCGAGCGACGCGAGCCCGTTGACCCACAGCGCGTTCACCTCGACCGGCTTACCCGCACGAGCGGTCACGGGAGTCCCGCCCACTCGCGCGTCCATCCACGTGAGAGCGACGCCATCCTCACCACCGGACAGCAACCCGTCGGACTCGACGTGGATCGCGAAGCGCGTCCCTGCGACGTAGTGGTCGACTGCACCGAGGAGCGGCTCCGCGAGCGCCGACGCGAGGTCGAGGTCTCCGGTGGTCACGACATGTCGGTGCGCCGCGTGCAACAACCAGAGCGTCGCGTCGATCGTGTTGTACGTCGTCGACCCGACGTCCGCGGTGTTCGAGAGCATGCCCTGCGAGAGCGACGACACGGCGCGATCGAGCAGCGCGCGCCCCTCGTCCGCTCGCCCGGTCGAGAGGAAGAGCCCCTCGTAGCTCGTCATCGTGTCGCGGGACCAGGATCCGAACCACGGGTAGCCCGCGACGACGTCAGGGCCCGCGACGACGAACTGGTCGGCCGCGGCGACTAGTGACGCCCCGTGGTCCCCGTCGACACCTGACGCGGCGACGAGCGCGCCGATCCGCCGGCGCGCCGAGAGCACCGCCGCGCGCGCCGGCGGCGGCTCGTCGTCGAGCGCGCCGCTCCACGCATCGACCTCGAGCAGGTCGCCCGGAGAGAGGACCGCTGCGAACCGGCCGGCGAACCAGAGATCTTCGGTGGAACCGAGGCCGCGCTCGGCCTCGACCCGGTACGCGACACCCCGGTACCAGGTGCCGCCGGGAACGAAGCCGGGGCCGCGCAGGCGGTACGCGCCCTCGAACACGAAGCCCCCCGCCACCTGCTCGACCGACGGGTCGGCACCCGCGAGGCGCTCCCCGTGCGAATCGCGCCACGTGCACAGCGCCTCGACCTCGAGGCGCACCGGCGCCGGGGCGCGAACGACGCGATGGACGACGCCGACGCCCGGCCGCCCGCGGTGCGCGGCGATCTCGCGCTCGACGACCACGTCTTCGACTGCGTAGGTGAAGCGAGGTACCCCCGCGTGGAGAGCGAAACCCGCGAGGTGCTCGTGACCGGCCGGATCGACGGCGCCGCTCGCCCACTCGTGCGACGCGAGCCGTACCCGACGGTCGCCGAGGACGAGCACCGGATCGAGCGACGCGAGCCCGAGCATGCGGCCCGGCGGCGCATCGCGAGCCACGACGAGCAGCCCGTGGTAGCGGCGCGTCCGCAGCCCGGCCACCGTGCCGGACGCGTAGCCACCGAGACCGTCGGAGACGAGCCACTCGCGCGCCGCCGACTCGGCGAGCGAGCCGCAGCACTGCGGACCGACGGAGAACGAGAGCACGCTCGTCAGTCTTGTGCACGCGGAGCACGGCGGGGTCCGCCACGGCAGGCGGGCCCGGAGCGAAGGACCCGGGGTCCGCCACGGCAGGCGGGCCTGGAGCGAAGGACCCGGGAGCCGCCGCGGCAGGCGGGCCCGGAGCGAAGGACCCGTCGCCGACCGTGGCCTCGGGCGCGACCGCGCGTATCGCTCACGCGGCGGTGTCACCGGTCGGGTGGCTGGCGGCTCGCTGATCGGACAGACTGGCTCGGTGAGCGACGCCGAACGAGCCCGGCTCGACGAGCCCGGCGTCGCCTGGCGCCGGTTCGGCCCCTATCTCGCCGAACGAGCCTGGGGCACCGTCCGCGAGGACTACAGCGAGGGCGGGACCGCGTGGGAGTACTTCCCCCACGACCACGCGCGCTCGCGCGCCTACCGGTGGAGCGAGGACGGGCTCGGCGGGATATGCGACCTCGACCAGCGGCTGTGCTTCGCGTTCGGCTTCTGGAACGGGCGGGACCCGATCCTGAAAGAACGCATCTTCGGCCTCACGGGAAACGAGGGCAACCACGGCGAGGACGCGAAGGAGTACTGGTGGTACGTCGACTCCACGCCTACCCACTCCTACATGACCTGGGCCTACTGCTATCCGCAGGCCGAGTTCCCCTACGCCGACCTCGTCGCGGAGAACCGCCGCCGGACGCGCCTCGACCCCGAGTACGAGCTCGTCGACACGGGAATCCTCGACGACGGCCGCTACTTCCTCGTCACCGTCGACTACGCGAAGGCGGGGCCGGAGGACATCTGCATCCGGCTCCGCGTGCACAACGCAGGCCCCGACGAGGCCGCGCTCGTCGTGCTCCCGACGCTGTGGTTCCGCAACACGTGGTCGTGGGGGCTCGACGACCGCAAACCGGTGATCACCGCGGAGCCCGGTCGGCTGCTCGCGAGCCACCATCTCCTCGACCCGATGGCGCTCACGTGGGAAGGCGACCTCGACGTCTTGTTCTGCGAGAACGAGTCGAACGCCGAGCGGCTATGGGGGGTGACGGGATCCACC
>DATLRJ010000037.1:0-5018 GCA_035534715.1 Acidimicrobiales bacterium
CCTGCGCCCTGCGCCCTGCGCCCTGCGCCCTGCGCCCTGCGCCCTGCGCCCTGCGCCCTGCGCCCTGCGCCCTGCGCCCTGCGCCCTGCGCCCTGCGCCCTGCGCCCTGCGAGAACATGAGCATCCCCTCATGTGCACCACGGGCAACGCACAGGATCGTGGTGCAGCATCGACCGATGGCCGTGCACGCGATGGGGCGGCGGCGCGGGTGAGCGCGCGACGTCTCGGTCCGCTCTCGGTCGTCGCGGTGGGGTGCGTGCTCGGCGCAGTCCTCCTCTCCGCCGGCCGGTCCGATCGCGTGACCCGGCTCGAATCTCGCGTCGCGCCGTCAGGCGTCGCGCCGTCAGGCGTCGCGCCGTCAGGCGCGGTCCAGGCGGCTCCCGCCAGCGGACGGCGGCGCGCGGTGCTCGTGCCGCTCGCCCGGCCCCACGCGCTCGCGAGCTTCCTCGCGCCCCCGCTCCCGGGCGAGGGCGTGTGGCGCCCCGCGGGTCGCCTCGTGGGAGGCCAGGTCGCCCTCTACACGACGACGCTCCGGCTGCCCGACGCGCCCGCGACGCTCGCCGGTGTCGCGTGGATGGACCCGCGCCTCCTGCGAGCCACGCTGTACTCTGGAAGCCTCTCGCCTGGCGGCCTCTTCTGGCATCACACCGCACCGATCTCCCCCGTCGCTGCACGATCGCTCGTCGCGGCGTTCGCGGGAGGCTTCCTCATAAAGGACTCGGAGGGCGGATATCTGAGCGAGGGACACCTCGTCGCGCCGCTGCGCGCCGGTGCCGCGTCGCTCGTGATCTACAAGGACGGCACGGCGACCGTCGGCGAGTGGGGACGCGACGTGTCGATGACTCCGGCGGTCGTCGCGGTCCGGCAGAACCTCCGGCTCCTCGTGGACCATGGCCATCCCGTCGCGGGCCTCGACCCCGCGGACACCTCCGTGTGGGGATTTAGCCTCGGCGCCGTGCCGAACACGCCGCGCTCCGCCCTCGGGGTGACCGCCGACGGCGCTCTCGTATATGTCTCCGGACCGATGACGATCGTGGACCTCGCGCGGGTGCTCGTGCGCGCCGGCGCGGTCCGAGCGATGGTGCTCGACATGAACCCGCTCTGGCCGGTGTTCTCCTCGTACACGCCGTCGACGCCCGGCGGCGAGGCCACACCCGCGAACGGCGTCGACCTCCTCCCGACGATGGAGCAGAGCCCGGCGCGCTTCTTCGAACTCGCGTACGCCCGCGACTTCGTGACGATGTCCGCGCGCTGATCCTCTCGGCCGTCACAGCCCGGCGCGAGCCGCCTTCGCGACGTAGAACCTCCACAGCTGGTCGAAGTAGTCCTGCCCGAAGTGCGGAAGGTCGCGGTAGTCGTCGGGGTCGACCTCGCGCATCGGGTGCTGCATCTGCTGGCACGTGACCGTGAGGCGTGCGAGCACGTGGACGTCGATCGCCATGAGCACGGCGGCCTCGAGTGACGGCGCCGCGGTGACGAGCCCATGCCCTTGCAACAGGCAGACCGACGCGTCGCCCATCGCGTCGAGCAGTCCCGCGGCCCGCTCCGCCGTGCGGACGAGCCCCGCGAAGTGGTAAGTCGGGATCTGGGCCATCGCGAGATGGAATGCGGGGACGTTGTAGGCACCGACGACCGGCCGGAGCTCGACGCCAGCAACGGTGCACGCGACGACCTCGGGCGAGTGCGCGTGGACGACGCAGCTCCACTCCGGGTGCGCCCGTAAGATCTCGCCGTGGATCGGCAGCTCCGACGGCAGCGATGTCGGGACCTCGCCCTCGGCCAGCGTGCCGCCGTAGTCCGTGAGCGCGATGTCGTCGGCGGTGGTGAACAGCACGCCGTGGTCGCCCGCCCTTCGCGACCGGACGAGGAAGCGGTCCCCGTCGACGCGCATGCTCACGTGGCCGAGGGTCGACTCGACGAGGCCTTCCATCGCAAGGATCCGGCATGCGAGCGCGACCTGCTCGCGCTCGGACCGGTACGCGCTCGCGCTCATCGGACGGACTCGGCGCCGGCGGCACCCTCGTCCGCGCCCTGGTTCGACGCTCGGGCGCCGAGGAACATCCGGCCGATGTCGCCGCGGCCGGCGATCTCCCGAGCGCTGCCGTCGATCTCGACCTGGCCGGCGACGAGCACGTATGCCCAGTCCGCTACCGCGAGCGCCTGGACCGCTCGCTGCTCGACGAGGACCACGGTCGCTCCCGCGCGCGCGAGCGCCGGCACCTCGCGCTCGAGGAGCTCGGCGCTCGGGATCGGCGCGAGGTTCGCCGTCGGCTCGTCGAGCAGCACGACGGTGGGCGATGCCATCATGACGCGCGCCATTGCGAGCGTCTTGCGCTCGCCGCCGCTGAGGCGCCCTGCATGGGACCCCTCGAGCCGAGCGAGCACGGGGTACGCGCCGAAGACTCGCTCGAGGGCCTCGTGCAACGCCTTGCGTCCGAGCGCGAAACCACCCATGACGAGGTTCTCGCGCACCGTCAGCGACGCGAAGACCTCGCGCTCTTGGGGAACGAATGCTATGCCTCGCTTCGCCCTGTGCTCTGCGGGCATCGCGCTGACGTCGACGCCGTCGTGGACGATCGTGCCACCTCGCACGGGCACGAGTCCGGCGAGCGTCTTCAACAGCGTGCTCTTTCCCGAGCCGTTCGGGCCGACGATCGCGACGATCTCGCCGCGCCCCGCAACGAGCCCGAGACCGCGCACGACAAGTGCCGAGCCATATCCCGCGTCGAGACCGGTCGCGCTGAGGACGGGCTCTGGCCGCACGGGGCGCGGCGCGCCCGGCGCGCTATGCACCGTCGCCTCCGAGATAGGCGTCGAGGACGTCCTTGTTGCGCTGGAGCTCCTCCATCGAGCCCTCCGCGAGCACGCGACCACGTGCCATCACGACGACCGGGTCGCACAGGCGCTCGACGAGGCGAAGCTCGTGCTCGACCATGAGCATCGTCACTCCCTCGTCCCGCAGCTCCTCGAGGCGATCGGCGATGGACATCGCGAGGGACGGGTTGACCCCGGCCATCGGCTCGTCGAGCAGGAGCATCCGCGGGCTCGCCATCAGCGCGCGCATGACCTCGACGAGGCGCTTCTGTCCTCCGCTCAGCGCTCCGGCGTACTCGTTCGCGAGCCCCTCGAGCCCGAAGCGTTGCAGCAGCGCGTACGCGCGACCGGCAAGCTCGGCCTCCGCGCCCCGCCACGACGACTTTCGCCAGATCGCCTGGACGAGCCGCTCCCCGCGCCACGGGCTCGCGCCGACGAGGAGGTTCTCGAGCACCGTGAGCCGCGCGAAGACGTTCGCGTGCTGGAATGTCCGTACGAGCCCCGCCCGGGCGATCTCGTGCGTTGGCCGGCCAGTGAGATCGACCCCGGCGAAACGCACCGCGCCGCGACTCGGCCGGGTGCGACCGCTCACGAGGTTGATGACCGTGGACTTGCCCGCGCCGTTCGGACCGATGAGCCCGGTGATGGTGCCGGAGCGCACTGTGAAGGTCGCGTCCGAGACGGCCTGCACGCCGCCGAAGTGGACGGCGAGGCCCTCGACCTCGAGAAGCGGGCCGCCCGCTGCTCCGCCGGGGTCGTCCCGGGCGGTCGCGGCCGGCACCGCGCGGGCGCTCACGGGGTCTCCGCCCGGCGCGCGCTCATCGCGACGGGGGCGCCGCGTCGCGCCGGTGCGTCGCCGAATCTCACGACCCGCTTCCGCTCGGGGAACAGGCCGAGCGGGCGGAACCACAAGAACACGAGCATGACCAGTCCGATCACGACCCAATCGAGGGAGTCGATCAGCCCGGGGTAGCCGAACGAGGGCAGGTACCGTGTGCCCTCCACGATCCCGATCGGGACGAGCAGCGCTCCGAGCGCGCCACCTGCGAGGTTGCCCCGACCCCCGACGACGAGCGCTGTGAAGAACAGGAAGGTCTCGGGGTACAGCCAGCTCGCGGGTCCCCACGCGTTCACGTACTCGACGAGCAGGCCGCCGCTCAGGCCCGCGAGCGCTCCGCCGACGACGAGCGCTGTCATGCGCAGTGCCTGTGGGTCGCGCCCGAGAGCCGACACCGCGCTCTCGCTGTCGCGCACGGCGCGCAAGAGCCTTCCGAGGGGAGAGCGGGAGATTCCTCGCGCGACCCACCAGGCGACCGCGCAGCACACCGCGGTGAGCCCGAGGAACACCCACTGCTCACCGAGAGGAGACAGGTGGAACGCACCGGCGAACGGGCGCGGGATGAGCGCGAGCCCGGTCGGGCCGTTCACGAGCCCGGTCTGGGCCTCGGCGAAGCCCGTCGCGATGAGCGAGAGCACGAGCATCGCCATCGCCTGGTAGTCGCCGCGCAGCCGGCGGACCGCGACGAGGCCGATGGGCACGGCGACGAGGCCGCCTACGGCGGCCGCACCGACGAGCGGGAGCGGGAACGGGAGGTTCCACCCGCCGATGTAGGTCTCGAAGCTCCCATATGCGCTCGCCGGCTTCAGTGCGAGAAGTGCAGCCGCGTACGCACCGGAGGCCTGGAAGACGACGAAGGCGAAATTGTTGATCCCCGCCAGGCCGAACTGCAGGTCGAGGCCCCAGATCGCGATGACGTTGATCCCGAGGAGGATGGCGAGGCCGCTCAGGTAGTAGAGGACACCCGAGCTCACGCGACGAGCTCCCGTTCCGAAGCGAACTCCGCGAAGATCCCCTGTGGTCGGACGACGAGCACGGCGATGAGTATCACCCAGGCGGCGATCGTCTTGTAGGACGGCGAGATCACCGCCGCCGCGGCCTGGCTCACGATCCCGACGACGAGCGAGCCGACCATCGCGCCGTACGGCTTGCCGATGCCACCGAGGACGGCGGCGGCGGCGAGGGTGATGAAGAAGTCGCTCCCCGTCGATGACGAGAACGAACCCTCGCCGATCCCGAGGAGCACGCCGCACAGCCCGCACAGGGCCCCCGAGAGCAGCCACGCGATCGCGCGCGTACGCGCGGGCGAGACCCCGCAGTTGCGCGTCAGCGAGGTGTCCGCGGCCGTCGCGCGCATCGCGAGGCC
>DATLRJ010000038.1:0-2525 GCA_035534715.1 Acidimicrobiales bacterium
TCTCTGCGAGGACGACTACCGCCCGGAGTGGGAGGTGTTCACGAGCTTCGGACAATCGAAGGGTGCCGCGCTCGGTGTCGACGGGCTGCACGCGACGCGTCCGGTCGAGTTCGCCGTGCGATGGCCAGACGACGCCGCGGCGATGTTCGACGTCCTCACCTACGAGAAGGGCGCGAGCGTCCTGTGGATGATCGAGCAGTACCTCGGACCCGGGCGCTTCCGGGCCGGGGTGCGCCGCTACCTCGCGAGCCACGCGTACGCGAACACCGAGACCCACGACCTGTGGGACGCGATCGAGACCGAGGCGGAGGGCGTTCCCGTCCGGGCGATCATGGACACCTGGATCTTCCAGGGTGGCTATCCACTCGTGTCGGCCGGTTCGCGGATCGGCGAGGACGGCGCGGACCGGCTCGAGCTGTCGCAGGCCCCATTCGCCTACCTCCCTGCGCCACCGCGAGGTGACGGGGGCGGCGAGAGCGCGATCGGCTCGGACTGGATCGTTCCCGTGATCGTGCGCTTTGCGGGCGGCGAGATCGAGCGGGTCCTGCTCACCAGCAGTGGCGCCGAGCTCCGGTCCGGTCCCGCCCCGGTCGTCGTGAACGCCGGTGGCGCCGGCTTCTACCGCGTCTCCTACGATGCGCCCGCGCGCTCGGAGCTCCTCGCGCGCTACGAGTCGCTGTCGCCCGCCGAGCGGTACGGCGTCGTCGCCGACGCCTGGGCCACCTGCCTGGCGGGCCGGTCGTCGCTACGCGAGGTCTCCGAGGTGCTCGACCGGGTCGCGAGCGAGACGGACCCACACGTATGGTCCGTCGCGATCGGCGCGCTCGGGCTGCTCGACGTGCTCGCTCCCGACGAGCTCCGACCGCGCGTCGCGAGCTACGCGCACGCGCTGCTGGCGCCTCAGCTCGCGCGCGTCGGCTGGGAGCGAGCGGCCGGGGAGGACGAGCTGACGCCGATGCTTCGCGCCACGGTCATCTCCGCACTCGGCACGTTCGCCCGCGATGGGGCGGTCGCGCTCCACTGCGCGGAGCTGTTCGCCGCGGACAGCTCCGGCGGCGCTCAGGTCGCCCCCGACATCGCGTCCGCCGTGCTCGGCGTCGTCGCCCACCACGCGCGGAGGGCCGAGCTCGACGCGATGCTCGCGCGCTACCACAGGCCACGCGACCCGCTCGACGAGGATCGTCATGTCCGCGCCCTCGGCCGCGTCTCGGACCCCGCGCTCGCACGCGAGGTCCACGAGCTGTGCCTGCGCGAGGTTCGCAGCCAGAGCGCTCCGTTCGTGCTTTCGTCGATGCTCGCGAGCCGCTCAGTCGGCCCCATGACGTGGGAGTTCGTGACCGAGCACTTCGATGAGCTCGCGAACCGCTTCCCGGAGGGGATGATGCCCCGGATGCTCGGGGGCGTCGCCTCGCTCGCCTGGGTCGACGCGGACGGTGTGCCCGTCCTCGCCGGCGCCGTCCGGGCATTCCTCGAGCAGCGCGTCGTGGGAGGCTTCAGGCGGCTCGTCGACCAGAGCCTCGAGCGGCTCGAGGTGAACGTCCGGCTCGGCCGACGGCTCCCTGCCGAGCTCGACTCCCTCGTCTCGCCGGGCTGACGTGGCGCGCGGGTGAACCTCGGCCTTGCGGCTGCCACCTTCGCGATCGTCATCCCGGCGGAGCTGCCGGACAAGACGTTCATCTCGTGCGTCGTGCTCGGCGCTCGCTACCGGCCACTGCCCGTCTGGTGCGGCGCGGCCGCCGCGCTCGTGCTCCAGGCCGGGGTCGGAGCGGCGGCGGGTCGCCTCGTCGGCCTCGCCCCCCACCGGCTCGTCCAGGGCGTCGTCGCGGCGCTGTTCGTCGCAGGCGGCGCGTACCTGGTCCTCGGGAGCGAGGCGCGGGAGGAGCGGGAGGGTCTCGATATCGCGGAGGAGGATCGCGGCGAGATCGAGCTCGTCGCCGCGCCGTCCGACCTGCGGATCGCGCTCACGACGTTCGGCGTCGTCGCGCTGGCCGAGCTCGGGGACCTCACACAGGTCGTCATCGCGAACCTCTCGGCCCGCTACGACGACGCGCTCGCCGTGTTCGCCGGCGCCTCGCTCGCGCTCGTCCTCGTGAGCGCGTTCGGCGTCGCGGCCGGGCGGACGATCGTGCGCGTCGTGCCGCTCGCGCTCGTCCGGCGGATCTCTGGCCTCGTGCTACTCGGCCTCGGCGTCGCGAGCGCCGTTGCTGCCGCCGGCGCCTGACCGGTGCAGCGCGCGAGGCCCGGGTGACGGCAAGACGCGCGGCGGCCGAGGGACGCGCGATCGCTGTGCTCGCCGAGGCGCGGGCGACACCTGGCTACATGCCCGACGACGAGGGCATCGCGCTCCACCTCCTCGCACGGCGCGCGGCGCGGTCCGGTCTCGGGCCGATCGTCGAGGTCGGCGCGTACCGGGGCCGGTCGACGCTCTACCTCGCGTCCGGCGTCGCCATGTACCGAGACGTCGGGCACCCGGTTCGCGTCTACAGCGTCGACCACCACCGCGGCTCGGAGGAGATGCAGGCGGG
>DATLRJ010000039.1:0-2122 GCA_035534715.1 Acidimicrobiales bacterium
GACGAGACCCGAGGCGTCGCCGGCGTCCGCGGGCGCGACGTTCGCGAGCGACGCGGCGGTGAGCGGCACGAACGCGAGCCCGTTTCCGACGCCGAACAGCAGAAGCGGTGCGAGAACGTCGAAGTAGCCGCTCGTCGCAGAGAGCCGGGTCAGCACGAGGAGCCCTGACGTCGAGAGGAGGAGGCCGCCCACGATGACCAGCTTCGCGGGCACCTTCGCGACGAGAAGGCGCGAGCTCGCCTGGGACGCGGCGAACAGCGCGGCCGTGAGTGGGAGGAATGCGAGACCGGACCGGACCGGGCTGTAGCCGAGGATGTTCTGGAGGAACTGGGTGAGGAGGAAGAACATCCCGTACATCCCGCCCACGAGGAACAGCCGCGCGACGTACGACGTCACCCGGTTGCGGTCCGCGAACAGCCTGAGCGGGGTGATGGGCTCCGGCGCGCGCCGCTCGGTGACGACGAACGCCGCGAGCAGGACCGCTCCCGCCGCGAACGCGGACACGGTGCCCACGTCGCCCCAGCCCGCCGAGGCGGCGCGTACGAAGCCGTAGACGATCGACGCCATGCCGGCCGTCGAGGTGAGCGCGCCGGCGAGGTCGAAGCGCCCCGAAGCCCGTGGGGTCTCGGGAAGCGACGTCCGGGCGGACGCGAGGACGACGGCGCCGATCGGGACGTTCACGAAGAGCACCCAGCGCCACGAGACCCATTGCGTGAGGATCCCACCCGCGATCAGCCCGACCGCGCTGCCGCCGATGGACACGGCGGTGTACCAGCCGATCGCCCGAGTGCGGGCACGAACGTCGGGGAACTCGACCATGAGAAGCGCGAGGGCCGACGGGGCCGCGAAGGCAGCGCCGACACCCTGAGCGGCGCGCGAGGCGAGCAGCCACGTCGAGGAGGTCGCGAAGCCACCGGCGAGCGACGCGATCGTGAACAGTGCGATGCCGGACATGAACGTGCGCCGGCGGCCGACGATGTCGCCGCTTCGTGCCCCGAGCAGGAGCAGGCCGCCGAAGCTCAGGGTGTAGGCGTCGACCACCCACGAAAGCGACGGCGCGGAGAAGTGGAGGGCTGTGCGGATATGGGGTAGCGCGATGTTGACGATCGTCGCGTCGAGGACGACCATCAGCTGGCAGGTGAGGATGATCGCGAGGACGAGACGCGACCGGCCGGTGGCCGGTCGGTCCGTCGTGGCGACAGCGAGCGGGGAGGTTCGAGACACGTGTCGAGGTTCTCCTGGGGGTAGAGTGTGAGAAGCGGAGGAATCCTCCGTAACTATACGGAGGTATCCTCCGGTTTGCAAGCGAGCACCCCGCGCAGCGTGGAGGGCGTGACCGTGGCAGAGAACCAGCAGCTGGAGGCCACCCGAGCTCCGCGCGCGGACGCGGTTCGCAATCGCTCCCGTCTCGTCGACGCCGCGGCCGAGGCCTTCGCGGAGCACGGAGTCGACGCGTCGCTCGAGGACGTCGCCCGGCGCGCCGGTGTTGGCATCGGAACGCTCTACCGGCACTTCCCGACGCGCGACGCCCTCGTCGAGGCCGTCTACCGGCGCGAGGTCGAGACACTATGTGCCGCCGCGGACGCGCTGCTCGAGACGATGCCTCCGGATCAGGCGCTCGCGGAGTGGATGCAGCGATTCGTCGGGTATGTCGCGACCAAGCGCGGCATGGCGAGCGCGTTGAAGTCGATCATGGCCGCGGGCTCGACCGTGTTCGAGGAGTCCCGCGAACAGATGAACGACGCGGCCGGACGCCTCCTCGCGGCGGCGGCGCTCGCCGGCGGGGTCCGGTCCGACGTCGACGCGCGCGACCTGCTCCGGGCGATGGGGGGCATCTGCCTCGCGACCGACCAGGCCGGCTGGACGGACCAGTCGCGCCGGATCGTTGCCCTGCTCCTCGACGGCCTGCGCTACGGAGCGCCTCACGACCCGTAGTCGCGCGCCTGGTCGCGCCGTCGCCGGCGCGGCGGGCCGGTGGTTCGGTGGGTCAGCGGAGCAAGGGAGCTCGCCTGCCGCGAAAGCCGGCGACCGCCTCGACGTGGGAGGATGGGTATAAGGAGGTGCGAGATGCGCATCGCGATCGTCGCACCGCCGTGGCTCCCCGTGCCCCCGGTGGGCTACG
>DATLRJ010000040.1:0-10083 GCA_035534715.1 Acidimicrobiales bacterium
CATGCCGAGGGACTGGGCCGCTTCGATCTGCCCGTGGTCCACGGCGAGGATGCCCGCCCGGACGATCTCGGCGTAGTACGCGCTCTCGTTCAGCCCGAGCGCGAGGAGCGCCGCGACGAGGGAGGTCACCAGAGTGTTCGCGCTCCCGTGCACGACCTGCGGGCCGAACGGGATCCCGAGCCCGATCTGGGGATACAACGCGGCGATGTTGTACCAGAAGATGATCTGGACGAACACGGGCGTGCCCCGGAAGAACCAGATGAACAGCCACGACGCCCCAGAGAGTATGGGATTGGGCGAGAGCCGCATCACCGCGAGGGTGACGCCGAGGACGACGCCGATGGCCATCGACGCGGCGGTGAGCTCGAGGGTGAGCCCGACACCATGGAGAACCGGCGGCGCGAAGAAGTACGTCCCCACGTAGTGCCAGCCGAACCGCGAGTTCGTCGCGAGGCTGCGCACGAGCATCGCCGCGAGGACGAGCACACAGCCCGTGACGACCCAACGCCAAGGACGGCGAAGGGGCACCGCCCGGATCTCCTCCGGGTGGTGCCCCTCGCCGCGCTCCATCTCCCCGCGCCCCTCGCCGGCCGCTGGTCGCTCGCTGCTAGTTGATCGCAGGGTTCGTGATGGCTCCGCTAGAGACCCCCCACTTCGCGAGGATCTTCTTGTATACGCCGTCCTTCATGAGCACCTTGACTGCGGCGAGCGTCGCCTTGTCGAGGGTCGAAGCCTTCGGGAAGGCGATCCCGTACGGCGCGACGGAGAACGCGCCGCCGTCGAGCTTGAACTGCCGGTGCGACTGCTCCACGATGTACCCGGCCACCTGGGAGTCCGCGAAGCCGAGCTGGGCCCGGCCACTCGACACCGCGAGGTTCGCCGCGTTCTGGTTCGGAAACGCGAGCACCGTCACGGCCTTCTTGCCCGCCTTCTTGCACTCGGTGTTCGCGGTGCCAGCGTCGGTCTGCTCGGTCGTGCCGCTCTCGACCGAGACCGTCAGCCCGCACAGCGTCTTCAGCCCGTTCAGCTTGAGCGAGCTCGAGGACTTCACGTAGTAGCCCTCACCCGCCTTGAAGTAGGTGACGAAGTTCACAACCTTTTCGCGCGGAGCGGTCACGGTGAACGACGAGTTCCCGACATCGAACTTGCCCGATTGCAAGGCCGGGATGATGTTGTCGAACGTCGCCTGGATCCCCTCCCACTTCACGCCCATGACGGCACCGAGCGCGACGTTGAGATCGGCGTCCATGCCGACGATCGTCCTGCCGTTCGGCGCGACGAACTCGTCGGGCGCGTAGCTCGCGTCCATCGCGACCTTGACCACGCCTGCGCGCTTGATCGCGGCAGGCACGAGAGCGGCGACCGCCGCGTCCTTCGGCGGAGTCGGGATCGCCGCGGTCAGCGGGCGACCGCTCGCCGCGGCGATCGTTCCGGCTCCGGCGGCGACGACAAGCGCGGCGGCGGCAAGCGCGGTCGGGACGATGCGAGACCTCGGGTACGTCCAGTGCACGGCGTTCATGGAATCCTCCTGGTGGAAAGTACGGCTATCGCTGGTCTTCGGCGAGGCGCCCGAGGTGGACGACGGCACACCGGGCGCGAGCGGCTCCCCCGCCGCCGTGGCCGGGCACTTCGGCACGCGTGGATCTCGGCGACCCGCCGACCTGTCTGCAACCGCCGGATCTTAGCGAGCAGGCGCCGCCGAACCAGGAGAATCTGACGTGAACCAGCAGGGGCGGCTCGAGACGGCGCACAGGCGACTCGCGCACCGCGTCTGCGTCAGCGCGCCAGCGCGCCAGCGCGTCAGCGCGTCAGCGCGTCAGCGCGTCAGCGCGTCTGCGTCAGCGCGTCTGCGTCAGCGCGTCAGCGCGCTCTCGGTCGCTCCGGACAGCAGCTCGCACGCGCGCCAGCAGTACCACGCGGCCACGGAGCGGAACGGGCGGAAGGTCTCGCCGAGAGCCTCGAGCTCGCGTTCGGTCGGCGTGGGTACCGCCCATGCGAGCCCGTAGCCCCGGCGCACCGCGAGATCGCCTGTCGGCCACACGTCGAGACGGCGGAGCTGGAACATGAGGAACATCTGCGCTGTCCACGGCCCTATGCCGCGCACGGAGCACAGGCGGGCGACGATCTCGTCGTCGCCTTCGCGCGCGATCCGCCTGGGATCGAGCTCGACGGCACCCTCGAGCACCTTCGCGGCGAGGTCGCGTAGCGAGAGTGCTTTGTTCGCCGAAAGCCCCGCCGCGCGGAGCGCGTCGTCGGGCAGGCCGGCGACGGCCGCCGGAGACACGGTCCCGCCGAGAGCGGTGACGAGACGGTGGTGGATCGCGCCGGCCGCGGCGCCGGCGAGCTGCTGGTAGACGACCGACCTCACGAGCGCGGCGAAATGGCTGTCGTCCCGGCGGCCGAGCCGCGGCAGTCCCGAGGCGACGACCAGCCCGTCGATCACACGGTCTCGGTCCGCGAGGGTACGCGCGGCCGCGCGATGGGTCACACGCGGTCCGGTCACGGTCGTGGAGTATTGCGCGTCGCCCGGCCGGTCGCCCGCCGGAGCGCGGCAGTCGACATCACCGCGTCGCGTGGTCTACTTGCAGCGTGGCACTACGACCTCGCGGGACCGACCCGAGTCGCCCGCCCTTCGCCCGCAGGATCGCGAACCTGGGTGCCGTCACGAACCTTCCCCGGACTCTCGAGCGCATCCACCGCTCTCCGGCCGCAGCGGCCCGCCTCGACGTCGCCGGCCATCCGGTCGCGTATGTGCGGGATCTCGACACCGTCCGCTCGGTCCTCGACTCTCGCGCCCCGGGCATCGCGGAACGCGGGCGGTTCTTCGAGGACATCAGCCGGGTCATCGGGACGACCTCGCTCGTGACGTGCGTAGGCGCCGAGCACCGCCGGCTCCGGCGTGCCGTCGCCCCAGCGTTCCGCCCAGAGCAGGTCGCCCATTACGCGTCGACCATGATCGCCGCCACCGACGCACAAAGTGGCGAGTGGCGCGACGGTGAGCGGATCGTCCTCGGCGACGCGATCGGTCGGCTCACGCTCGACATCGCGGCGCGGGCGCTCCTCGGGCTCGACGGAGCAGATCAGGCCGAGGACTTCATGACCGTCCTCGAGACAGGGTCCCGCATGTTCTATCGGCTCGCGCTCCCCCGGAAGATCGCCGACCCCCTGTGGCGCTCGAGCCTCAGCCCGGCGAACCGGCGCCTGCGCGCGGCTCAGGGGCGTATCGACGCGCTCGTCGGTCGGGTCCTCGACGAGCGCCGTGGGGCGGGCGGCCCCGCGGTGGCGTGCCCGGTGAGCGTGCCCGGAGGCGCCGCCCGGCCGCAAAGCCTTCTCGACGTGCTCCTCGAGATCCGCGACGCCGACGGTGCGCCGCTCAGCCCGCAGGAGCTCCGCGACCAGGTCGTGACCTTCCTGTTCGCCGGGCACGAGACGACGGCCCAGGTGCTCACGTGGCTGTTCGTCGAGCTGTCGCTCCACCCCGATGTCGAAGATCGCCTCGAGCGCGAACTCGACAGCGTGGTCGGTGCTCGGCTCCCCGAGCCATCGGACCTCGAGCGCCTCGCGTACGCGCGCGCCGTCGTACGCGAGACGCTCCGGCTCCACCCTCCCGCGTGGTTCTCGAGCCGCGAGACGACCGCCGACACGGAGATCGCAGGATGCCCGGTCCCGAGCGGAGCGCTCATCGTCGTCAGCCCCCTCGCGCTCCAGCGCGACCCCGCGTGGTGGCCGGACCCACTCCGCTTCGACCCGGAGCGGTGGACGGGAGGCCGCGCCGTGCCGCCCGCGTACCTCCCGTTCGGCTACGGGCGTCGAACCTGCATCGGAGCGAGCTTCGCGCTCGCCGAAGCCGTCGCCGTGGTCGCGACGGTGCTCTCGACCTGGCACCTGCGCGTCGACGATCCGGAGCGCGTCCGAGCGCGCGCCTCGGTGACGCTCCGGACACGTCGCCCCGTCGTCGCACGGCTCGAACGGCGCCGACCGAGAGCGACGGAGTGAGATGCGACCACGGCGCCGGGAGCGACCGGCTCGCGACGGCGCGGGCGTACCTCTCTCCCACCTCGAGCCGGCCCGATCCCGAGGCGTCGGCGAGCAGCACGAGGAGCGCGAGCAGGTCCACCGGACCGTCGAGCTCCCCGAGGAACCGTTCGAGGTACCGACGGTTGTACAACCCGGTGAGCTGGTCCTGGTCAGCATGGAGCCGGGTCGCAGCGAGCTCCGAACGGAGGGTTGTGCGCCGCTGCTGACTCGCGTCGACCGAGCCGAGCAGATGGTCGGCCGCCGACGCGAGCCTGAACTCGGCGTCGGAGACGGGGATCGCTGCGCTCCAGTCCACGCAGGCCTCGGCGCTCGTGACCACGCACGTCGCGCGCGACGAGCGACGCCGCGTAGGCCCCCCGCACGGTCAGGAGGACCTAGTCGCGACCCCGCGGGTCGCCTGGAGCGAACGACACCCCTTCGACGCCCTCCGGGAGGCGCCCGAGCGCGCCAGCGAAGCCGACGATCACGGTGCGACCCGCCGCCGCGAGGCGTCTGTAGCGCTCCACCTCGTCGGCGAAGTACGCGCTGTGCAGGAAGAGCCCGACGAGCAGCCCGGGACTGTCGCCCTCGGGCCTCGGCGCTCCGACCACCGGGCGACGACCTACAGCAGAGACGACCTATCGGCGTACGGGGCGGGTGCGGCGCTGCTCGCGACCGGGGTCAGGCCGCGTCCGAGCGGCGCTCACCCGACCCCTCCTCGCTGGGATCGGCCGCGACGGGCGCCGTGGCCGGATCTGCGTGACCCGTGGCCCGCGCCGCGGTGGCGAGCCGCGCGGCGGCGAGCTCGGGTGCGACGTAGCACGTCCGGATGCCCGCGAGCTCATAGCCGGAGTGGCGGGCCGTGCGCGGCGTCACGTGCACGTGGGGATGGCCGGACTCGTGGACGACGAGGTTGTAGGCGACGGGGCCGAGCACCGCGAAGAGCGCCCGAAGCGCGGCAGCGATCCCTAGCGCGACCGCGCCGGGCTCTGCGCGGCGGTG
Organism: Acidimicrobiales bacterium; assembly: GCA_035534715.1. GTDB lineage: Bacteria > Actinomycetota > Acidimicrobiia > Acidimicrobiales > Bog-793 > JAJZBW01. The sequence goes on from DATLRJ010000040.1 coordinate 5,020, forward strand.
GCCCGACAGGACGACCGTCTGGTCGTAGTCGATCGCAGGTGCCTCGGGAACCACGATCCGCGCGCCATCGACGCGAGCGACGAGCCGCTCGGCGGACAGCTCCTCGCACAGCACGCACCGCCCCTCCTCGAGAGCCCCCGACTCGGCACGGCTCCCCGGGTCCTGGCCCGGGAGGCCGATCACCTGCCCGTGGGGGTGCGGCTGGGACGAGCCGGCGTTGACTCCGTGGTTGACGAAGACGAGGGGGAAACGACCTGCCGCACGCTGCGCATCGGCTCGAGCCAGCAAGAGCGTGAGGGCGGACGTCGCCTCGCCGGGGTCGAGCGAGCCGAGGTGCGCATCATGGAGGTCAGAGAGGATGACGACCTCTGCCGCGTCGCGCTCGACGGTGTGGGGCCACCGATTCTGCAGCGCGAGGGAGGACCACGCACGATGCCGGTCCGCTCCGGCGACACGCGCGGTCTCCTCGCCGGCGCTCGACACGTCGCGGTCCATCTGCTCGGGGCAGAACGGGCATGGTCTCGTGCCGACGGGCAGCTCGAGCCCGATCACCGTGGGATCAGCGGCCTTCACCGTCTCCCAGGTCGGGACGACGAGACTCGTGAGACCGGTAAGGCGGTCGTGCCGCAGGTCCGCCGAGCCGGCGCCCGCGCCGGAGGCCGCGCCGGCTATCGCCATCGCTGCCCCGCCATCGCCAGATCCGTCACCTTCCATCACCATTACGTTACGGTCACATCGCGCGTCTCCTCCAGCGCGTCGCCGCTCGCGACCCTCACCCGGAGGCGGCTCAGTGCACGCGCGCCAATGCACGCCCTCGGAAGGATCCCCTATGCAGAGAGCTGCGCACCCGCCGCTCTCTGGCGACGCTGGTTGCTCGACCGCATCTGCGACGACTGCATCGTCACGTCTGTGGACGAGGCAGCCACGACGCGTGACCCGTGATGCGTCACACGGTGGCCGGGCTCACGCCAGGCCACCGCCCCTACGGGTTCTTGGTGAAGACGAGGTGCAGGACGATCGTGCTCTTCATCGACGCCATGCCCATCTGGTTCCAGGTGATGCCGTACTCCGACCGGTCGATCTCGACTGCCGCGTCGAGTGTCGCCTCGCCAACGACCGCGAGCGCGACCCGGGCGGGAAAGCTGACTGGGCGCGTGACCGCCCGCACCGTGAGCGTGCCTGACACGCCCACTCCGTCGCCGGTCGGCGCGAGCGAGCTCACGCGAAACTCGATGTTGGGATAGGTATCGGACGAGAAGAAGTCGTCCGACCGGAGGTGAGTGTCGCGCTTCGCGTTCTTCGTGTCGATCGACGCGGAGCCGACCGTCACGTGACCTGTCGCCGTGCCGTCGGTGAAGACCTCGCCCGATGCGTCGAGCGCCCGGAATAGGCCCTTTACCTGGACGAGTCCCCACATGCTCTTCGCGCGCAGCGCGGCCGTCGAGCGCGAGGCGTCGAGCACCCACGTGCCCGTCAGCTCTCCCGAGGTCAGCTGCTCCTGCAGCACAGTGCCGCTCCCGCGGTCGTTGCCTGCCATGCTTTCTGCTCCTCCGGACCGTGGGTCACCCGTCCAAATAGTTTTGATCTCGCAACAATATAGACTACGGACGTGTCCGCGTTCGAGCGGACGGTGTGACCGGTGCGGAGCAGGTGATGACGAACGAGCAACGAGACAGCGGACACTCGGCGATGTGCGTGCTGCTCATGGGCCTGTTCCCGCGTGTCGTGCGCAAGATGCGCCGCTACCAGGACAAGACGACACCGAAGACCCGGGCGGCGCTCGGGCCGCGGCACGTCGCTGCCCTCGAGCAGCTCCGCGGCGAGCCTCTCGGGGTCGGCGAGCTCGCCTCGCGCCTCGACCTCACGCTGTCCACCGTGAGCGGAGTCCTCGCCGATCTCGACCGCGCAGGCTTCGTAGAGCGCGCCGTCGACGACGCGGACCGGCGACGAACGATCGTGCAGGTCGCACCCGGACGCCGTGCGCTCGTCGAGGAGTGGCTCGACGGCGCTGCCGCGCCCCTCTCGCGAGTCCTCGCCCAGCTCGAGGAAGACGAGCGTGCCGCGTTCGTGAAGGCGATGGGGCTGCTCGAGGCCGAGCTGACCGCCCGGGGGGACGCGGAGCCACCCCACGCCGGGCGGCGCCACCGATAAGCACGTGCGGGGACCAACCCGGGATGTGCTGGATCAGGTCGGGGCCCGCTGCGGCGTCAGCGGCCCGCCGCGTATCCCGTCATCCCCCGTGGATTGGCTCCGGCGGACAACACCGCAGAGCGGGGATCTCGGCCGACGGCGCAGAGCCTGCCGAGACTCCACTCACCCGCACGGTGCACGCGATGCCCGCGCCGCTCGAGCCCACGCAGGATGCCCTCCCCGATACGGTCCTCGACGTAGAGGCTGCCGGGCTCTGCGAGGCGCGGGTGGAACGACGACGGAAAGCTCTCGGTGTGCAGTGCGGGCGAGTCGATGGCATCTTGGATGGCGACTCCCGCCCCGAGATGGCGGAGAAGGAAGAGAAGCTGCCACTGATCCTGCTGGTCACCACCCGGCGTTCCGCAAGCGAGCACCGCATCTCCATCGCGTGTGACGAGGGTCGGAGAGAGCGTCGTGCGCGGCCGCCTTCCCGGAACGAGCGAGGATGCCACGCCCTGCTCGAGCCACGTCATCTGCAGGCGCGTCCCGAGACAGAAGCCGAGCCCCGGGATCGCCGGCGAGCTCTGCAGCCACCCCCCGCTCGGCGTCGCGGAGACCATGTTTCCCCACCGGTCGACCACGTCGACATGGACCGTGTCCCCGCGGGTCGCACCCGAGCGGTCGACGGTGGGCTCGCCCGCCGTCCCGGGAAGCTCGGCGACGTACGACGGGCTCGCGCTCGCCGCGAGGAAGCTCGCGAGAGCGCGACGGGCGAGCCGAGGGACGCGCCCGTCGGGTGATCCTGGACGGAGCTCGAGCGAGGCGCGCTCGCCGACGAGTCGGGCACGCTCGCCGGCATACGACGAGGACAGCAGCGCCATGATCGGCACGTCGCCGGAGTCGCCGTACCAGGCCTCGCGATCCGCGAGAGCGAGCTTGAGGCACTCGGCCACGATGTGGGCCCCTTCCTCGGTCCCCGGGTCGGGAACCTCGGGGCCGACGAGCGCGTCGAGGATCGCGAGGCTCTGAAGGAGCACGGCGCCCTGACCCCACGGTCCTGTCTTCGCGACGCAGTAGCCGTGCCAGTCGAGAACGAGCGGATCCTCCCAACCGCATGCGAAGCGCGCGAGGTCCTCGCCGGTGATCACCCCAGGGTGCCGCTCACCGCTCGAGTCCTGGAACGCGCGCCGAGCGAAGGAATCGATCGCGTCGGCGACGAACCCCTCCCGCCACGACCGACGCGTCGCGTCGATCCGCGACTCGCGATCGTGGCCGGCCGACTCGCCCTCGCGCACCAAGCGCTCGAGCGCCGCCGCCCAGGCGGCGTTCACGAAGCGGTCCCCTGCCCGCGGCGGGCTCCCTCCGGGCAACCACAGCTCGGCAGACGTCGTCCACTGCGTCCGGAACAGGTCCTCTACGGCGGCCACGGTCGCCGCGACGCGCGCTCCGAGAGGGTGCCCCCCTCCCGCGTACTCGATCGCATAGCGCGCTACGTCGCGCAGATCGAAGCTCCCATGGTCTCGCAGAAGCACGAGCCACGCGTCGAACGCACCCGGCACCGTGGCCGCGAGCAGCCCCGCTCCGGGCACGAGCTCGAAGCCGAGTCCCTCGAAGTGTGCGGCCGTCGCCGCCGCGGGAGCGGGACCTTGGCCCGCGAGGACGCGGGGACGAGGATTTCCCGCGATCGAGACGATCGCGGGCACCTCGCCGCCGGGACCGTTGAGGTGAGGCTCCACGACCTGGAGGACGAGCCCAGCCGCGACCGCCGCGTCGAACGCGTTCCCGCCGGCCTCGAGCACCGACATCGCCGCTCCGGACGCGAGCCAGTGCGTCGAGGAGACCATGGCGAACGTCCCACGAAGCGTCGGTCGAGTCGTGAAGTCGGCGTCCACGGTCGGCCTCCCCGAGAAGCACGGTCGCGCCTCTCGTGGCACGGCGTGCCTCGATCCTACGCGGGTGTCCGAGGACTCGGCCGGCGAATGGGCGGTCTCACCCGAATGCGCGCACGTACGCGGCGAGCGACAGCGGGTTCGCCGAGCCGAGCCGGAGCACGCCCTTGTCGCCCGCGTCGTACCACGACTGGAACGCGAAGTCTCCCGAGCTCGCGACGAGCTGACCGACGCCGTCGACGTAGTAGGGGTCGTCGCCGTAGCCGGCGGGCGAGCCGTTCGTCGCGCTCGTCGCCCACTCGGGGATGCTCATCGGCTTGCCGTTCGCGTACGCGAACCGCGACACCGCGGTGAGGCCCTCGGGGTTCGCGGCAACCGCGGCGAACGTGGCGGCGGAGGCAGGCGGCGGTGCCATCGGGCAGCCCGTGTCGTACGCGTCGACGCCGACGATGTCGACGTACGCGTCGCCCGGGTAGTAGTTCGCGAACGGCGACGCGTCACCGCACGCGGCGACGTTCCAGTCGAAGAGGAAGTGCGCGCCCGTCACCGCCCGCATGGCGGTCACGGTCGTCGCGAAGCACTGCGCCCAGGCGCGCTGCTCTCCGCTCGTGCTCCCGATGTAGTCGCTCACCCACGTGCCGTTCATCTCCGCGCCGAGGCGGATCACAGAGCTCCCGAAGCCCGCCGCGACGAGGTTCTGCGCGAGCTCGGTCGAGTACGAGGCGAACTGGCCCTGCGCGCAGTGGCCCCGCCAGGAGGCGTCGGAGGTCGTCTGGTCGGTCGGGACGAGGTCCTCGGTGAGCACGACGGTGCGCCCCGCCGGGTCGCCCGCGAGCCAGCTCCCATAGCCCGAGCTCGCCTGGATGACCCACGGGTCAACCCAGTCCGACCACGCCGCGATGCCCGTGGCGAAGCTCTCCACGCAGCCGTAGGTGAGACCGGTCGCCTGCTCGGCGGACGCGAGGCGGGCCTGCCACCCCGACGAGCCGACGTAGATGCACGGCGTCTTCGAGTCACCGCCGGTCACGGGACCGCCTGCCGCGGG